>CAYSGP010000213.1:0-4269 GCA_964430095.1 uncultured Ignavibacteriaceae bacterium | reverse complement strand
TTTCGGATAAACCGAATAAGGATCATTTCTTCTTAAATCCCATTTAAAACCTGAACCGCGCAGCATGGGGCCGGAAATACCATAGTTTACTGCAGTTTTTGCCGGAAGAATACCGACATTTGCCGTTCTATCAATAAAAATTTTATTAAAGGAAAGCAGATCGTTGAATTCTTTTATTTTCGGCCGGAAATATGGAACAAACTCTTTTGCCAGCGCTACAAAATTAGGATGAAGATCGTGCGAAAGCCCGCCGACCCAGATATAATTGTAAAGCAATCTTGCACCGCAGGTAATTTCAAAAAGATTGAGAATTTTTTCCCTGTCTCTGAATGCAAAAAGGAAAGGTGTAAATGCGCCGATATCCGCTCCGTAGGTACCGAGAGCAACTAAGTGAGAAGCGATTCTCTGCAGTTCAGCCATAATTACTCTTATATATTCAACTCTTTGCGGTACTTCAATCCCGAGCAGTTTTTCCACAGCAAGCACATAGCCGAATTCATTCCCCATTGAAGCTAAATAATCCATACGATCCGTGTAAGGAATTATTTGCGGATAAGTCATAGCCTCGGCATGTTTTTCAAAGCATCTGTGAAGATACCCGATATGCGGAATCACTTTCGTAATTATTTCACCTTCAAGCAGAAGCTCAAGTCTCAATACACCATGAGTAGACGGGTGCTGAGGACCCATGTTGAGGATCATTTCTTCGGTTTTTAAACCAGATTTTGATTCGATATTTTTTTCTATTTCCATCATATCGTGAATTTCTTTACCCATCCCTCCGTCTTGTCGAGCCAAGGCGAGACAGGTCGCCACTCTCCGCCTCCATTTCATTCCGGCGGACAGGCAGAAGGGGACACTGCATGATTTTTTTGACTTTTGACTTTTTACTTTAATACGGCACCTTCATGCCCTGGTAAAATTCAGGATTCTTATAATCTTTTCTTAAAGGATAACCGGCTTCCCAGTCATACGGCATTAAAATTCTTCTTAGATCCGGATGATTTTGAAACTTGATTCCAAGTAAGTCATATGCTTCGCGTTCGTGCCAATCAGCGTGCCTCCAGACATGATAAACTGAAGCAACTAAGGGATTCTCTCTAGGTGCTGAAACTTTAAGACAAAGCTTGTGTCCATGACTGGTTGATTCAATATGATAATAAACGCTTAAAGTACCTCCGAGAATTTTTAATCCGCCTTCTTCATCATTTACGCTTTGCCCGTTAGCGTCATCAACACCGGAAAGATTCATAAGAGAATCAAATAAAAGCTCTTCATTATCTCTTAAGAAATAACAAATTTTATCGATTATTAATGGATTAATTATAATGAAGGATTCAACCGGCTGGTCTTTTTTTAATTCAACTACCGAATCGCCGAATATTGCTTTTAAAGATTGGAAAATTTCTTCAGGGGATTTCATGCAGATTTTTTAACCATGGATTCATTTCTAATTTTTTCCTGGAGCTTCAGCAGACCTTCAAGAAGCGCTTCCGGTCTAGGAGGACATCCCGGCACGTAAACATCGACGGGAATAACTCTGTCAACTCCTTTTAAAACATGGTAGCCGTGTTCCCAGTAAGGTCCGCCGCAGTTTGAGCAGCTTCCCATCGAAATAACGTATTTTGGATCGGGCATTTGTTCATATAATCTTTTAATTCTAAGAGCCATTTTAAGAGTGACCGTTCCTGAAATTATAATGAGATCGGCCTGCCTTGGTGAAGGACGCGGCATTACTCCGAACCGGTCAAAATCATAATGCGAAGCAGAAGTCGCCATCATTTCAATTGCACAGCATGCCAATCCGAAGCTCATCTGCCACAGGGAAGAAAGCCTTGCCCAATTAAAAAGGTCTTCAACATTAGTTATTACAATATTGTCGTCTGTAAACTGCTTATCTAAAAAACCCATATCAAACAACCGCTTCCGGATTTATTTCTTCAACTACTATTTTTTCTTCCTTTAAATTCTCTTTAGAAATCGTAGGGGGAATTATTTTCGGTTTTGCCCATTCCAAATCGCCTTTGCGCCATTCATAAACCATTCCTAATCCAAGCAGAAAAAGAAAAACTGCACCGACCAGAAATCCTCCAAGCCCGAATTCTTTATATACAAGAGCCCAGGGTATAAGCAAAACCACTTCAACATCAAAAATTAAAAAGATAAGAGCAACTACATAGAACCTGATATTAAATTTTACCCATGGAGAACCGATAGTATCCTCACCGCACTCATAAATAAAAAGTTTTTCTTTTGTCGGCTTGGCGGGTCTTATTAATTTCGCTACGAAGACTACCGCTACTACAAAAAAAACAGCAGTCAAAAAGAAGAGAAAAATTTTACCAAACTCGGTCAGCATGCTTGTATATAATTCCGGTCAAAAAAAATTTATCAGATACAATTTTAATTCAGATATAAAAACTGCCCATTTAACTTAAATGTCCAGCTTTTTCAATATATATGCCAGCAAGAAGAGAAATAAAATAATTTTGTAAATCTTTGAAAAAGCAGGTTCGGTTTCAAGTCGATTATCGGTATTAAGATAAATTATGTCATGTTTCTAAGCACTGAGAAATTGCTAAAAAGAAATATGAGTAATATTAAACAGAACAACAAGAAGTTTGATTATATATTCAATTCAAACTATATTTTGAAAAATAATAAAAAAATTACCGATGCGTCCAACCTATGCTGTAATTAATCTAAAAAAACTAAAAAAAAATTTTTTGAATATAAGAGAAAAAGTCGGCAATACAAAGATAATGGCAGTTATAAAGGCTGATGCATACGGACATGGAGTTGAAGAAGTAGTAAAAACACTGAATTCCCTTCAAGATAAAAAACCCGAGTATTATGCGGTTGCAATTCCTGACGAGGGGGTTGAGTTCAGGAGAATAAAAGTTGAACAGCCTATCCTGGTCCTCGAACCCTTTGATGTAATGCAGGTCTATAAATTAATTGAAAACAATTTAATAGCTACCGTTTTTACCGACAGGCATGCGGGAATATTGCTGGAAGGAACAAAAAAACACAGACTCGAAAATCCTAACTTCAGAATTAAAGTGCATGTTAAGATTGATACCGGGATGAATAGAATAGGGATAAGATTTGATGATGCTCTAGGATTTATTAGGAATTTAAATGCCGACAAGAATTTTTTGATTGAAGGAATTTACACTCATTTTGCAACTTCCGATGAAAAGAATAAAGATTTTTCAATGCAGCAGCTGAGCAGGTTCAAAAGCATTCTTACAGAATTAAAAAAAGAGAAAATTCAGACCGGAAAAATTCACACTGCAAACAGCGGGGGAATACTGGATATCCCCGATTCTTATTTTGATATGGTAAGACCCGGTATCACTATGTACGGCTATTATCCTTCAAAAGAAACAAGCGAATCGATAAAACTGGATCCTGTTATGTCTTTAATTTCCGAAGTGTCTTCGGTAAAAACCGTTGAAGCCGGAGAAACTGTAAGCTATGGAAGAACTTTTAAAACCGAGAGAAAAACAAAAATTATTTCCGTGCCTATCGGTTATGCGGACGGATTCAGCAGGGGATTATCCAATAAAGCCAAAGCTATAATTAAAGGAAAATTTTATCCGCAGATCGGAAATGTAACTATGGATAGAACGATGTTTAATGTTTTTGATGATGATATTAAAGTCGGCGATAAAGTTACCTTGCTGGGTAAAGAAGCGGGTCTTGAGATAACCGCATATGACTGGGCTGAAATTCTTCATACAATTCCGTATGAAGTTATATGCGGCATTAGCAAACGGGTTCCCCGGGTTTATGTAAATTAATGGATCTGCTGAAGCAATATATAACCCAAACAATATCATCGGCTTCCAATAATCTCCGTCTGAGCACTGAAAAGATTGAAGTTGTTGCATTGCTCCGCCAGGCAATAAATCAATCCGGAAATCTTTCCGAAGATCTTAAAAAGATGAAGACCATTACGGAGCTCTCCAAGCTTGCAATCAAACTAAACGAGATTTATAATTTTTTATCCAAAGATCAGGTGGATTTTCAGAAGATCTCGGATAAGTTCAGGGAACACAGCCGGTATTTAATTAAAGATATAAACCAAATGCTTGATTCTGTCTCTCCGGCGTCATTTAGAATTCTGCTGGATAAGATTCGGAGCAATTATGAGCAGGATTCAAGTGAAAAAAAAGAAGAAGCAGCTTTTACTATTCCATCCATAGATATTCATGAAGAATTTCCGGAGGAATTTCCGGTAAAGGAAGAAGAAAATAAAGAAGG
>CAYSGP010000212.1:0-3517 GCA_964430095.1 uncultured Ignavibacteriaceae bacterium | reverse complement strand
GTCTTCTTCAATCGGATCATGGCAGATTTCGCATAGCCCGTAAATTCCTTCGTCCATCCTCTCCAGGGCTGCGTCAACTTCCTGCAGAAGAAAAACGAGGTGGTCGGTTTCACCCATTTCGTCAATGGCATATTTTAATCTTTTCTGTCTTTCTAACAATTGGGGTTTTAATTCAACTGCCGGTATCATATGAACCTCTGCTGATTAATATCACTTAAATTGCTCCATTAAAAATTTTTAATCTACCGATTTTTTAACAACTATTTTTTTAAAGATAAACCGGGTCTGCCGGCCGTTATCTTAATTGAATTATAATCATTAAGATTATTTTCGTGTAAACTCTATTTCCATCATTTTAATCTCTGTTCCTTTCGAGACATCATACATTTCCATCATATGTTTATTTTGATCAATAATCTTCACGGTCTGCTTATATTTTACATCGCTGCCAGTCATCGGATCAACCATCGAACCTTCGAAAGTAACGGACTGAGAAGGTTCATCATATTTTCCTGTGCTGAACATAATGCCGGTTCCCATATTATCAATCCATGTGCTTACAAATTCCTTCTTTGTATTATCATATCCTTCAATCATTATTCCCTCGAAAGGCTGTCCCATCATTGTACCGCTGTGTGTGGATTTCAAATATCTGCCGCCCATAATCATTTCATTTACAGCTGTTCCTTCGGAAACCATCGGCTCTGCAGAAGGATCCATCCACCATTTTGTAACTGTTTTCCATTCGCCTACTGACTTTGCCATCATTTCATGATACTTTCCAGGCGTCATATATTCCATCCAGGCTTTTTCCTGAGCATCCATTTCTTGACTAAAAGCAGCCTGATTGCAGAAAAAAAACGATAAAAATGTGAACAAGAGAATAGTTATTGATTTCATAAAAGATCTCCTAATTATAGTTTAAGAATATATTAGAAAAATGAGGGAAAGACTAAATATTTACAAATAATCTTTAAAGTGAATAGAGAATTTTCCGCACTAAACATAAAACTAAAGGGAATTAGAATCAATGAGTTTTGGATGAACGGTTTTAAGTATTGTCGAAATTTTCAGATCATATAGTCAATAATTTTTTCTCTCTTTTTGAATTCATGAAGATCGCTCAAACCTAAATTTTCTAAGGCAAGATCAACCAGATCATTTTCTACTAATTCTTTTCCTAGAGCATAAAATTTTCCCGCCTGCAGAAGAGCTTCCAAAGGTACCAGGCCTACAATTTCACTCCCCGTTACTTCTATTCCAAGTCTTTTCGCTTCTTTTTTAACCTCCTCAAATGCGGTATGGATGGAGGTAATGTTATAATTGGTCAGGTTCATTGAAACCTGAGTAATTTTATATTTCTCAAGATAGACTCCCATTCCTTTAACTGATTTTAGTCTTCCCTGTTCTTTAACCGTTTTCCCGTCAATCTTTAAAATATTTCCATTGATGTCCCGTTTGGCTCTTCCTGATTCCCTTAAGATTTCCCCTATTTCTTTTGCAAATCTTACATCTTCAGTTTTTAAATTGACGTTATATGCAATTAAAAAAAATCTTGCCCCGGTTATTATTGCACCGAGCTTGGGATTAAATTTCGACGGTCCGAAATCCGGCTGCCATTCCGGATCTTTTAATTTTTCAGGAAGACCTTCATATACACCTTTCCTTATATGGGAAAGATTATTTCTTTCAAACGATCTTGCTGCTTCCTCGTAAAGATAAACCGGTGCATTTAATTCATCTGAAATTTTCTCTCCGTAAGCTTCCGAGATTTTTATGCATTCCTCCATTGTAACATTTTTGACGGGCACAAACGGCACAACGTCAATTGCTCCAAGCCTCGGATGTTCCCCTTTATGTTTAGTCATATCAATTAATCCGGCTGCAGTTCTGCTGATTGAAAGTGCACCGTTCAAAATACCTTCCTCAGTCCCGGCAAATGTAACAACAACCCTGTTGTAATCTGCATCCGGTTCCAGGCTGAGCAGCCTGCAGTCGTTTATGCCCTCTAATGATTTCTTCATTAAATTGAAAGCATCTTTATTCCTTCCTTCGCTGAAGTTCGGAACGCATTCAATAATTTTCATATTCTTTCCTGTATAGGAATTTGATAAATCGAATTCTTACCGGTTATTGGTTATGTAAATATTTTTTTATAATCTCATCCAGGTAATAATGAAATTTCTGCGGAAGATTTTTATATTTTGAAGCAAATTTGTTCTTAACCGATTGAAAATCTTTTGCTCCGATTTTCTTTATATCCGATTCAACATTGCTTAAGTACCTTTCCAATTTTGATCGCACTCTTTCCACTGCATCTTTATCATCAGTGTTTGCTATATAACTGACTGCGGCATCTAAATCAAAATTATTCTGAACCATAGCTTTAAAACCAAATCCTCTGAAATTTTCGGAGACAATGGTCCTATTTAAATTCCCGAGTTCCTCCGCAGTTTCATTTATGGAAGAGTGGGAGAAATATTTTTTTCTAAGAGAATCGATTATAAGATCTTCAAAATTTATATTTATATCTTTTACTATTTCATCGGGAAGATCCTGCAATTGTATTAGAGTCCTACCCGAAGATTTCGCAAAAATAACCGACCGCTTCATTGCTGCTTCAAGCTGACGCACATTTCCTTTCCACTCAAATTTATTTAATGCTTCAAGTGCAGTCTGGGATAATTTCATTCCCGGAGATTCCGCTTCTAAAAAATACGAAGCTATAATTTCAATATCTTCTTTCCTTTCCCTAAGAGGCGGAAGATCGATTTTTATTACATTCAGTCTGTAGTAAAGATCCTCGCGGAATTTCTTCTCATATACAGCATTAGTTAAATCCTTATTTGTAGCAGCAACAATCCTCATGTCGCTGTGAATTGTTTTTGCTGAGCCTACTTTTTCAAAATCACCCGATTGTATCACCCTCAGCAGTTTAACCTGAAAGTTTTCTGATGTTTCCCCTATTTCATCCAGGAAAATTGTTCCTTTATCGGCTGCTTCGAATCGCCCCTGCTTATCTGCAACGGCACCGGTGAAGGAACCCTTCACATGCCCGAAAAGCTCGCTTTCAAGCAGGCTATCCGACAACGCTCCGCAGTTAACGGCAATAAAATTTTTATCTCTTCTTTCACTTAATAAATGAATTGCTCTGGCTGCAAGTTCTTTACCGGTTCCGCTTTCCCCCGTAATTAATATTGTTGCATTTCCCGGAGCAGCTTTTTTAATAAGCTCCACAGGTTTTTCCATTATTTTTGATTTGTAAACAATCCCGAAAAAACTATTTGCTTCTCCTGATGAATTTATAAAAGCTTCCTGCTTATCTGTTTCTTTCGCCTTAAACTTATTTATATCTTCCTTCAAAGACTTTATTTTATCAATCAATGCCGAAGAGCTTTGATTTCCCGTTATTTCCAATTCTTTTTGGACATTCCCAAGCTCCTGCTCTTTCTTAGAAAAAAGCAATTTCAGAATTTGAGCTTCATCAGACAATCCTTTGAGCTGAAGCTTTCTTTCA
>CAYSGP010000211.1:0-2528 GCA_964430095.1 uncultured Ignavibacteriaceae bacterium | reverse complement strand
GGGTGTTCAGGATTTTAATGAAAAAGTTCAGAAATCGGTAAACAGAATTCAGCCGGAAGATATAACCAGGCACACGGTTAACTGGGTCAGGGAGCTTGGATTTTCAAGCATAAATCTGGATTTAATTTACGGGCTTCCGTTTCAGTCGGTAGAATCTTTCGCGGATACGGTCCAAAAAATTATTGATATTTCTCCCGATAGGATTGCAGTATTTAATTACGCTCATGTACCCTGGCTCAAAAAACACATGGCTTTAATTCATCCGGAAGATATTCCTGCACCGGAAGTGAAACTGGATATTTTAAAAACAACAATAGAAATACTGACACATGCAGGTTATGTGTTTATCGGAATGGACCATTTTGCAAAACCGGAAGATGAGCTTTCAATCGCACTGAAGAAAAAAAAATTGTATAGGAATTTCCAGGGCTATAGTACAAATGCAAATGCCGATCTTTATGCAATGGGAATTACGGGAATAAGTCAGCTGGAGAATGTTTATGCTCAGAATTATAAAACAGAGAAGCAGTATTATGAAGCTCTTGATAATGAAGCTTTACCTATTGCAAGAGGATATCGGTTAAATGAAGATGATATAATCAGACGATTTGTTATAATGCGATTAATGTGCGACTTTGAAATTAATTTTAGTCAAGCAGAAGAAAAATTTAAAATTAATTTTAAGGAATATTTCGCCCGGGGATTAAATAATTTGAAAGAAATGGAAGAAGACGAACTGGTAAGAATTGAAGAAAATAAAATTCAAGTTACAGGTATGGGGCGGCTTCTTATCCGCAATATTGCTATGAATTTTGACGGATATATTGAGAGGAAAGAGGATAAGGCAAAGTATTCTAGGACGGTATAAACTATTGAAAAGATTTTTTCGGTAGTATTGACAGCACGGATCATTTAGTGTTGATAAACTATATTAATGGGTTCAATTAAATTTCTAAAAGATCATCTTCGTTTAACAATTTCCTTGTTTTTAAAAAACTAAACTTAGAAAGAGTATTTTTTGATAAATAAATCGGCAGTTGTTTTATTTAATCTTGGCGGGCCGGATTCTTTGGAGGCTGTACAGCCTTTCCTGGAAAATCTTTTTAACGATCCGGATATTTTTAAACTGCCCTTCCAAAAAACACTAGCCAGGTTCGTTTCAAAAAAACGTTCCCCAAAAATTCAGGAGGAATACAAATTAATCGGCGGCAAATCTCCTTTGAGCATGTGGACGGAAAGGCAGCGTAAACTGCTCCAGAACAAGCTTCTTCTGAGAGGATATAAAGCCGACGTTTTTGTCGCTATGAGATATTGGAAACCTTTAACTGAAGAGACAGTTCACCAGATTGGGAAAAATGATTATGAAAAAATTATCCTCCTTCCCCTTTATCCTCACTATTCAATTTCTACAACCGGATCTTCATTTAATGAATGGAAAAGATTTTATAAAAGTGACGCGTCAAAGCTAATTTATATAGAAAATTATTTTAATCATCCTATCTACATACAAGCATTAAATGAAAGGATTGATCAGGCGCTTCAGAAATTTCCTGAAAATATTAGAAAGGAAGTACAGCTTGTATTCAGTGCACATGGTACGCCTGTAAGTTATCTGAAAAAAGGAGATCCCTACAGCGGACAGATTAAAAGTACAATAGAAGCAGTAATGGAGCTCCGGAATAATGATCGTGAATACCATTTGTGTTTTCAAAGCAAAGTCGGACCTGCAAAATGGCTCGAGCCGGCAACGGATAAAATGATTGAAGAGCTTGCATCTAAGGGGAAAAAATATCTGCTTATCATTCCTATCAGCTTTGTTTCCGATCATATAGAAACTTTATATGAGCTGGATATTGAATACAGGCATACAGCCGAAAAAGCCGGAATCGAAAATTATATTGTAATGGAAGGTCTTAATGATTCACAGCTTTTTGTTGATGCTCTTTATGAACTGGCTTCGGAAAGGATGAATAAATGAAAATTACTATGTCTTCCGGAAACATTATCATTCTCGGTGCAGGAATATCAGGCTTAACAACAGCATATCTTTTAGCAAAAAAAGGATTCGATGTTACGGTGCTTGAAAAGAAAAATGAAATCGGCGGATCAATCGAAACAGCCGGAGAGAAAGGATTTTTATTTGACCGGGGACCAAACAGCGGATTGGAAACAACCCCGGTTATAAGTCAGCTTGTTGATGAGCTGAATTTAAAAGATGAATTTGTGTATGCAAACAAATCCTCAAATAAAAGATATATATTGAGGAACAACGAACTGCATCCGCTTCCGATGAATCCCGCACTTTTCCTCAAAACACAGCTGTTCTCAGCAAAAGCCAAGTTAAGATTGATGGCTGAACCTTTTATAGGAAGGTCTAAGGACGGTTATAATCAAAGTATTGCGGAATTTGTAACAAGAAGGTTAGGAAAAGAATTTTTAGATTATGCAATTAATCCGTTCGTTGCCGGAGTCTATGCAGGAAATCCTGAAGATTTAAGTGTGAAATCTGCGTTTCCAAAACTTTATGA
>CAYSGP010000210.1:0-7629 GCA_964430095.1 uncultured Ignavibacteriaceae bacterium | reverse complement strand
CCCTGAAGCAAAACAGGTTGAATTTAAGTTTTTGCCGAAAGGAGAAAATGAGCCTTTATCCGTTTTTATAGAAGATTATGCCGTCATTGAAGGTGATTCTAAATATTTTTTTCAAATCGGTAAAGCAGCAGCAAATAAAGTATGGCTCTCCAATCTTCTTGAAGATTTCCTGGTAAAAAAAAGTATAGAAGTGCCGAATCAATATTATAATTATATTAAACTGCTGCTTTAATTTTTTTGTCTAAAAAAAGGTTTTGGTATTAGTTTAATGCGGCATTAAGAACTTCTAACAGATTTTACCGGAAATTATTTGAATCATAAGAACTTAATTCATCTAATCTTCACTCTCTTTATCCTCCTGGTTATTTTTGATGCCGTCCAAGCGCAGGACAGCACCGGAAGTCTTGCATTCAAAAAAAATAGGCCTGTCAGAAGATCGGCATTTTTTTACCAGACTGACTTATCTTACCAGCTCTGGAAACAGTTCACGCTCCAGAGAGAAGCGAATGACGGAAATCCTTTTGCCGAACATGAACTTGGTCTCCGCTACCTGCTTGGTGAAGGAATGGCAGCAGATACAGTGAAAGGGGCTTACTGGATAAAACGCGCCGCCGATAAAAATTTAACTGCAGCATGCTTCAACTACGGAATACTTTTAATAAACGGCTGGGGTGTGGATTGGAATCCTTATCAGGCCTTCCAGTTTTTCCTTCAAGCAGCAAAAGATTCAATGCCCCAGGCGGAACATGTAGTAGGATTATTTTACACGGAAGATCTTTTATTCAACAGGGACTGGGATGAAGCATACCGATGGATAAAAAAATCATCCGAGGCAAATTATGATCCGGCGAAAAAAACGCTTAAGGAATTAATTGAAAAAGTTCCGCGGTTGAAAGATGATTCTTCCTATGCCGAGCTGCAGGAAAATAAAAACAAAAAAGATAATTCTCTTAAAGACGAATCAGCTGAATCGTCGCTCGGTCTGGTCTTCATTGATTTCGATTTGTCCTCTGACTCGATTCCGAAAGTAACATTAAAGGATTTGCTGGAAGATCTTCTTTTAATCGGAGAAGAAAAGGCAAGGGATGAGCTGGGGATGACTGAATCCGCTATTGAAAAAGACGGAATTGATTCTCTTAATTTTTCCAATTTGATCAAATACAGCGAGAAAGGAAGTCCGGAGGCATTAAGTTTATTGGGATATTTATACGAAAAAGGAATTCATTTTAGGAAAGATTTAATCACTGCAGCAGCTTATTATATAAGAGCAATCGGTCTGGATTCCCCGACAGCCAAGGCTCTTCTCTGGAACTTTAATAAAGAAAATAATATTTATAAAGATTTAATGGATGAGGCAAATGAAAAAAGTCCGGAGGCTTTATTTGTCTGGTACGGACTTAATTCTCTTGGGTTCGACAACAGCATTATCAGAGAAGATGCATTTAATTTATTAATAGAATCAGCAGCTTTAAAATATCCTCCCGCAATAGTTGAATTAGGTTTATGCTATTACACAGGAAAATATATTGAGATTGATAAAAATCAAGCTGTTGAAATCTGGAATAATGCATGGGAAGCAGGAATAATAGAAGCTAAATTAAGATTAGAAGCCGCTGAAATTCTTGAAGAACAATCTCTAGAGAATGTAAGCATCAGAGACTTAACTGAGTCAGAGGAAAACGGATCTATTTTATCCCAGGCAGTTTTAGGATATTGCTACGAAAAAGGAATAGGTGTTGATATAGATAAAGGGAAAGCAGCAAAATTATACAGACTTGCTGCCCACAGGGGGAGCCAATATGCATACCGTGAGCTGAAGCGTTTATACGCAGAGAGCAACCCCGACGGAAAATAAGCATAGGCAGAATATTATTTTTTATGGTTCAGGAAATATGTAATTTATATAGGAAGCCATAAATATTATTGCATTAATTCCGTGCCAAAATTTCGCAGACTAAACAAGCTTTACGAGTTTTATGCCAGCGATGTGGGTTATAAAGAGCTGGAAAAGCTTGTAAAAAGGGATGTTCCTGAGCTTTATGATTTTTACGCCAAGCGGTTAAAACATGATAAGAGACCAAAGAACAGCGTAGCCGGCTTCCTCATATTTATTAAAGATCTATTTATTGAATTCCTTGCAAGGCTCAGCCCTGTCCGCAGATTAATTTATTCTCTTGCTTTTGTCTTTTTTGTTTTCGGATATTTTTCCCAGAATTTTACACTTGCAGTTTATTCTTTTATCCTGCTTAATCTGCTTATTGCATTCGAACTTGCAGATAAATTAACTGCAAAAGATGAGCTGGAGATAGCAAGAGAAATTCAGACTTCATTAATGCCGAAAAGTCCTCCGCCTATCCCAAATTTTGAAATCAGCTGCTATTCTGAAGCCGCTTTCGAAGTAGGAGGAGATTACTTTGATTTTATTGTAAATGAAAAATTTCCAGACAGGACATATTTCATTATAGGAGATATTTCCGGGAAAGGAATGGCGGCTGCTATTCACATGGTGCAGGTACAGTCTGTTCTGCATCATGTAATAATGAACGAATCTTCTCCCAAAGAAATTTTGATTTCATTAAACAGGAACCTGAAAAAATTTCTGCGGAAAGGATCTTTCTTTACTGCAGTGCTTGCGCTGATTGAGCAGGACGGATCGATCCATTTGGTCCGTGCAGGTCATATGCCCGTAATTTATTACTGCAGCACTAAAAATGAATGCCTAACTATAGTTCCAAAGGGAATCGGAATCGGGCTCGGGAATGACCATATTTTTGAGAATGCATTGGAAGAGATTATTATTAAACCTGAGCAAGGAGATCTTCTTGTTTTTTATACAGACGGAATCATTGAAAGCATGAACGGTTTTCACCAGGAATACGGAGCGGAAAGGCTGAAAAATATAATTATGATGAACTCGGGAAAACCTGTAAAAGTTATTCAGGAAGCCATACTTGGCAGCCTTTCAAGTTTTAAAAACAATTCGCAGTTTTATGATGATTTCACTATAACTGTTATGAAAACAGTTCCGGAAAAAATTTAATGAGTCAATTTTATAAAATAAAGAAAAAAGCCGCGTACATCTCCTTAACTGTAGGATTGGCAATGTTCGTGGCAAAAATGGGAGCTTATCTCATTACCGGCTCAGCTGCGATATTTTCAGATGCGGCAGAATCGGTTGTACACATCTTGGCTACTGCAATGGCTTTATTCAGCATTATATTGAGTGCAAAACCGGCAGATAAAAGCCATCTTTACGGCCACGGCAATATAGAATATTTCTCTGCCGGAATTGAAGGACTGCTCATAATAGTTGCTGCCGGAGTAATTATTTTTGCATCCATAAATGATATAATTTTCGGCTCCAACCTAAAACAGCTCGATACGGGATTACTGGTGGTAACCGGTGCAAGCGCAATTAATCTAATCCTTGGGATCTTTTTAATCAGAACAGGGAAAAAAACCAACTCTCTGACTTTAATTGCCGACGGGAAGCATGTTCTGACAGATTCATATACAAGCTTAGGTGTTCTAATCGGAATAATCCTTGTGATGATCACTGAATTTGTACTATTCGATCCAATTTTTGCAATCGCGGTAGCATTAAATATTCTTTATACAGGTTACAAGCTTATCAGGGAATCTGTCGGCGGGCTGATGGTTGAAACCGATCACAGATTATTAATGAAGATAAGCGATAAAATTATTTCGCTCAAAAAAGAGTATTGGATTGATCTGCATGAATTAAGATTTTGGAAATCAGGAGAGCAGGTTTTTATCGATTTTCATCTTATACTTCCATACTATTTTACAATTAAGCAATCACATACAGAGGAAAGCCAGATAAAATCAGAACTGATTAAAGCATTCCCCTCTTCTCAAATAAAAATCCATTTCGACTACTGCATTCAGGAGCTGTGCAAATATTGCAACTACCAGGAGTGTCAAATGAGGTCGCATCCGTGTTCCATGCCATTCGAGCTGAATATAAATAAGCTTACCGGAAAACCTGTTTATTTAATTAATCAATCCAAATCTTAGCTGCTTTGCCAACATTCTCCATCTAAAATTATGCTCTTTTGTAAGTTGCAGGAAGAAATATTTACATAAATTATTGCAAAGAAATTTAAAGAAGAAATTTAAAAAAAGCTTTCTTTGGAATATGTACCTGCTCTTGAATAATAAGATAATCGGCGAAGAACCTTCTGCATCCAGGATCCGGAAAGTTTTTAATTTGGTTAGAAACTATAAAGACAGTGTTTCGCTGCACAAGGATGAGAAAAATTATATTGAAGCTAAAAAATCTATTCTAGGCGGGTATGAACTTAAGCAGGCTATCGATAATGATGTTTATATTTCCGAACTGGACTGTATTAAGGGAGAAATAGTAATCAGGATTTTTAATGATTATAACTCCAACGGCGGCAGTATGCTGAAAAAATTCAAATGGAAAAAAATCGGAGACTACACTTTTTCTAAAACTATAAAAAATACAGTACTGATCCTGCTGATCGGGTTTCTTGTTTATGCAAAACTAAACAAAGAGTCGATTAAAGATTTTTTCTTGTTTATTGCCGGTAAAGGAGTAGACCCGATGCTGATTATAATATTTATTGTATTACTTATTATTATAGCCTTCCGTAAATATTTAGAATATTACAAGATGATTGAAGGTCCTAAGAAATTCTTTGTAACAATTCCTCCGGTAATTTTACTGCTGCTGATTATTGCCTGGATAATTTCCCTGCAGACTCTTTATTAATTATTTCAGGATAATCAATTTTTTAATATCTGAAAAACTATTTGTTTCCATCCTGTAAAAATAAACACCGCTGGGCAATCCGGCTGAATTAAAAGTTATTTTATATCTTCCCCTTTCCTTATAACCATTAACCAAAGTCTTTAATTCACGGCCTAGAACATTATAGACTCTAATGGAGACTAAACCTGCTTCGGGAATTGTGTATTCAATTGATGTTTCCGGATTGAACGGATTGGGAAAATTCTGCGACAGCTCATATTTAGAGGGTAAAATATCAGAACCGGAAATTATATCCGTCATGCTGTTTGCAACTGCATAATTAGCAAACTCAGTTCCAAATTCATCTATTAAAGAAAGCCTGACAGAGTCAGATCCAAAGACAGTAATATTGCCGAATGCATTGTTAAAATCCGGAGTTGTTAACCCTTGTCCTCCCCTATTCCAGATATTGATGCCGAAAGCGGCAAGTATTGCAGCCAATTGGGAATTTGTGATGTCTAAGCCCCCCGCCATTATTTCGGGAAGGCCTGAATTAGCGCCGTCATCAATGGCTGCCGTATGCGAATCACCGCTTAATACAATAACATTTCTAATATTATTTAAAGAAATAAAATTTAAAACAGTATCTATATCAGTGGAGAAACCAGACCATTTATCTGCTAATTCCATTGCGGCAAAAATTCCCCTTATGCTGTCCGGGTAATTTTCCGAAGGAATGTTTAAGATAAGATCCTGCAGTATAATACTCAGATCAATTGCCTGCTTTTGAGCCTTATTGAACGGGACGGAGCTTATGATAAATTTCCAATCTGCTTCAGAATTTAAAATACTTTGCAAAAACCAATCAAGCTGATTTTCGCCTGAACCCGGTGCATTATCTCTGCCGAGCATGGTATGCCCCTGCGGCGGATTAAATTCCCAAAAGCCCGATGAATTATTTTTTACAAGCGCCTCAAGATTCGGGCTTCTCTGCGAACGCAGATCGAGAACAAAAAATTCGCTGTTTCCATAAGTGAATTTATGGTAAATGCCCCTTGATTCATTTACCAAGGGATAACCCGGGAAATTTTCTTTATAACCCCTGATGCTGTTCTCTCTTGCTTCAGGCGGATTAGAAAATTCCGTAACAATAAAATCGCTTCCGAGCGGATTTGGTTTTAAAGGGACTGAAAAACTGGAGGTATTTGCAGAAGCATTATTGTTCATGAAATCGTGATCATCATAAACATACTCAACGGGTGCAGTTCTCATTAATGAATCCATAGGATAAGATAAATCATATTTCCGATCATAGCTTAATTGAACCGCCGGGTAGGAAGCGGAGAAAAAATTATTGTCGAAAGGAAGATTATCGGTGGTATCAGGATAACCCCAATCCCCGATCTGCAGAAAAAGGCGCGGCTGATGCTTGACAATCTCCTTATAAACATTTCCTTCGGATGAAGCACCGCTCTGCTGACATGAACCGAAAGCAAATGTAAAATTTGAAACTGCCCCCTCTTCAGGGAAAGTCCAAAAATACCTGCCGGCTGATTCAGCGGGAGCATTGTTTATCAGCACTCTGTAAAAATATTTTGTATCCGGCTTTAGTCCTATGACTTCTACAATTCCTGCAAAATTAGATTCCTGCGTTACATTTACCGCAGAACCATTCATTGATGAAGCAAATGCCTGCTCCTCAGATACTTCAATATTCAAGGAAGCTTCTTGAGAAACCTTAATCCAAAATCTTGCGCTGCTTGAAGTAACCCCTCCCGCTACAACACTGTTGGTTACAGTGATTTGAGGAAATAAAATAATATTTAAGCTCAGCAGCCATAAAAAAATTTTAAATGTCAAATTAAACCTCACGAAGTTTCAGGAAATATAATTTATAAATATCATTTAAAGATTAACTCCTGCTCTATTATTTTGATTTATGATTTGGATCATATTCAGTTACATTATTATCTGCTCCCGTAATAAGTACTTAATTTATATTTTAATTTTATGTAAAAACAAAAGGAAAAATTATGAACGTAGGAATATTAGGAACCGGAATGGTTGGCACAACAATCGGATCAAAACTAATTCAGCTCGGAAATAATGTTAAGATGGGATCGAGGACAGCGGATAATCCCAAAGCCGCCGAATGGGTGAAATCAAACGGGAAGAACGCTTCAAACGGAAATTTTAAAGATGCCGCCTCATTCGGAAATATTATTTTCAACTGTACTTCAGGTGCCGGATCGCTTGATGCACTAAAAGCTGCAGAAGAAAAAAATCTTAACGGAAAAATATTACTTGATGCAGCAAATCCGCTGGATTTTTCCAAGGGAATGCCGCCGTCCTTGCTTGTATGCAATACCGATTCTCTCGGAGAACAGATTCAAAGAGCTTTCCCGCAGGTCAAAGTCGTAAAAACACTCAATACGGTTAACTGCAATGTAATGGTAAATCCGTCTTTAGTTCCGGGCGATCACGATATGTTCATCTGCGGCAATGATAAAGATGCAAAAGCCGAAGCTGCCGGAATATTAAAAAACTGGTTCAGTTGGAAATCCATAGTTGATCTTGGAGATATCACGGCGGCGAGAGCTATGGAGATGTATGTAATTTTCTGGGTACGATTGTGGGGTGCGCTGCAGACTCCGTTTTTCAATATTAAAACAGTTAAATAACTGAAGCTGCACATTTATAGATAATTACCTATTAAAATTGAAACCGTAAAAACGTTTTTGTCTTTGGTGCATCATTTCATTCACCGCCCCAAAAGGATCTGCTGTGCAGCTATTTGCTGTCTTATGATTAGCACTCATACTCCATCAGTTTTATTCTTATCTCAGTTTTTTAATCACTTTAATAATACATTTTCCTTGCCTGGCGGGAGC
>CAYSGP010000209.1:0-2665 GCA_964430095.1 uncultured Ignavibacteriaceae bacterium | reverse complement strand
CAAAAGCCTGGCGTACCGGAGTGTTTGTCTGTGCTGCGGCTGCAACAATCGGTGCACTGCCTAAACCGGATTCATTAGAAAAAAGTCCTCTTGCCACACCATATCTAATTGCTTCTTTCATTCCGGCACCAAGGAACCCTCCAATTGCAGCCTGACCAGTAAATGCGGTACTCACAATAAGCTTCAACGTTTCAGGTATCGAAGCATAGTTTATAATTAAAATTATAAGACAGCCGATTACATAAAATACAGCCATAAAGGGAATGAGCTTTTCGCACCATGCGGCAATAGATTTTATTCCGCCGATAATAACTATGGCAGTGAGTACAGTTAAAATTATTCCTGTTATCCAGTGATCAATGTGGAATGTTTCGTTGACCATTACCGATATTGAATTCGACTGCACCATGTTGCCAATCCCGAAAGCCGCAACGGCAGTAAATGCCGCAAAAATAATTCCCAGCCATTTCTTTTTCATTCCCCTTTCAAGCACATACATCGGTCCGCCTGCCATTAAGCCTGAGGGAGTAGTGATTCTGAATTTTACCGAAAGCAATGCCTCGGCATATTTCGTTGCAATGCCGAAAACGCCTGTCAGCCACATCCATAACACTGCACCCGGGCCTCCTGCAGCAACCGCAGTTGCAACACCTACAATATTGCCTGTCCCGATTGTTGCGGCAAGCGCCGTAGTTAAAGCTCCAAACTGACTTATATCTCCTTCCCCTTCTTTCTCTCTTTTAAAAGAAATCTTTATTGCATACCCGATAAACCTCTGAATGAACTTTAAACGGATTGTCAGGAAAATGTGTGTCCCCATTAAAAGTATTAATAATGGATATCCCCAAACAATATCTGCTATGTCCTGGACTAGCTGCTTTATTTCAGGCATTGGTTTTCTTCCGGAGAGTGTATTTAATTTTAATTTTATTTAAAGCAAATGTAATGGAGGAAGGATGTTAACACAAGAGTATATCACAGGAACCCCACCTCGCCTCCCCTTTAATAAAGGGGAGGACGGGAGGGGTTAGTCATAATTTAAAATCGGTCTCAGCCATCTTTCGGTTTCTTCTAGACTCATCCCTTTCCGCTTATGATAATCTAGCACCTGGTCCTTCCCGATTTTTCCAACATTAAAATACTTTGCCTCCGGATGAGAAAAATATAAACCTGATACCGAGGCGGCGGGATACATAGCAAGGTTTTCAGTTAATTTAATCGAGCCTAGGCATGATTCAACATCGAGCAGATCAAAAATTATTAATTTTTCGGTGTGATCGGGCTGTGCAGGATAACCTGGAGCAGGACGTATTCCAGCATATTCTTCTTTTATAAGATCTTCATTTGCCAATTTCTCTTCGGGAGTATATCCCCAATATTCTTTCCTTACCAATTCATGAAGATGCTCTGCAAAAGCTTCAGCAAACCTGTCTGCCAATGCTTTAACCATAATGCTGCTGTAATCATCATGATCGCTTTCAAATTTTTTAATCAAGCTTTCAATCCCTATTCCAGCAGTTACGGCAAATGCCCCTATATAATCTTTTTTTCCGCTAGCCTTTGGTGCAATAAAATCTGCAAGAGCAAGATTAGGAAGGGAATCCGATTTTTTGGTCTGCGATCTTAAAGAATGGAAGATCTTTCGTATTCCTTTTCTATTCTCATCGGCATAAACTTCAATATCGTCGCCGACAGAATTAGCCGGGAATAATCCGAATATACCGTCAGCTTGGAGAAGATTCTTCGCAATAATTTTATCCAGAAGCATATTCGCATCATCGAATAGTTTTTTTGCTTCGCTGCCGTATTTTTCATTTTCGAATATTGCAGGATATTTTCCTTTCAATTCCCAGGTTAAAAAGAAAGGAGTCCAGTCGATGTACTTCCGCAATTTAGATAGGGGATAATTCTTCAAAGCTTTTATGCCTAGTCTTTTTGGAACTGCCGGTGAATAATTTTCCCAATCAATTTTGAGCTTATTACTTCTTGCTTCCTCAAGGTTAAGGAAATTTTTATCTTCTTTTTTTCTTAAATGATCTTCCCTGAGCTTCTTATATTCTTTGAATATGCCTCTTTCAAAATTTACCTTAAGCTCTTTATCTTCATTAAGAAGATTGCTTACTACCGGAACACCTTTAGAAGCATCGAGCACATGAATTGTAGTCCCGGAATAATTCGGAGCAATCTTTACAGCGGTATGAATTTTAGAAGTTGTTGCTCCGCCGATCAGAAGCGGAAGCTTAAATCCTTGTCTCTCCATTTCTTTAGCCACATGGACCATTTCATCCAGAGAGGGAGTAATTAATCCGCTCAATCCGATTACATCCACTTTTTCTTCTACCGCGGTTTTTAGAATTTTATCCGCACTCACCATTACACCGAGATCAATTACCTTATAGTTGTTGCAGCCTAAAACCACTCCTACAATATTTTTACCGATATCGTGAACATCGCCTTTTACGGTAGCCATTAGTATTTTCCCCTGCTCACGCGCGGAGGGATTCTTCTCCTTATCCGCTTCTAAGTACGGAATGAGTTTAGCCACCGCCTTTTTCATTACCCTAGCACTTTTTACAACCTGCGGCAGAAACATTTTTCCCGATCCGAATAAATCCCCAACCACATTCATTCCGTCCATTAATGGTCCTTCTATAACTTCTAGAGG
>CAYSGP010000208.1:0-6724 GCA_964430095.1 uncultured Ignavibacteriaceae bacterium | reverse complement strand
CTCGTTAATGGTTGGATATAACTCTTCCCAGGACATACTTCATTGTACCTCCGATGGTTATAAATATTTATTTTTGTAGTTAGTGGGCAGGTTATGTTGGTGGGTATAGCTTACGATACTATATTCTTATACCATTATTTTGATTTAAAAATAAATAATCAGTCCTGGCAAACTGGACATCGATTCATTGCGTGTGTTGTTTGCATAGTATAAGACTCCTTGATTTGTTTATGTCAAGGTTCTTATACCAAAACTTGATTCCTTTTTTAGGAAGGAAAATCTATCTTCTAGTCATGGCTTTTCATAAAGCTGGATGAATTGAAATACCTAGCTTTGACATAGTAAATGACATAGTTGCTCCCCTATATCATAGGTCAATTTAGGTCAAAACTGGCTTAGGGTACCGATGCGGGCAAAAAAAAGGTGCGAAAACCGCACCAAAAGTGCACCCTGGGGGATTCGAACCCCCGACCTGCTGATTAAGAGTCAGATGCTCTACCAGCTGAGCTAAGGGTGCGGGGCAAAAATAACCATCCACTCTCTTTTTTCAAAGTTATTTGTAAATTCTTTAACCTTTATCATGAAATTTCGACTATCGAAAATTATTTTGTAATATATTTCACTTCAGATTCTGTTTATTCTTTAATATCCCGGAACTTTAAGCATGAAAAAAAATTTTACAATTATTATCTTTTTACTTCTGCTGCCTGTCTCCCCTTCTCAAAATTTTACCAATGAAACCAAAGAACAGCATGATGCCAGAATGCAATGGTGGCGTGAGGCGCGTTTCGGTTTATTTATCCATTGGGGATTATACGCAATTCCTGCAGGTCAATGGGATACTGTTACTACTTACGGAGAATGGATCCGCAGTGAGGCGCAGATACCGGTTGAAGTTTATGATTCACTTGTTTATAAATTCAATCCTGTAAAATTTAATGCGGCTGAATGGGTTAATACCGCTAAAAATGCCGGCATGAAATATATTGTTATCACCTCAAAACACCACGACGGTTTCTGCCTCTTCGATTCCAAAGAAACAGATTTCGATGTTATGTCAACTCCTTTTAAAAGGGATATTTTGAAAGAGCTTTCGGAAGAATGCCATAAGCAAGGTATAAAACTTGGTTTCTACCATTCAATTATGGATTGGCACCATCCCGATTATCTTCCGAAAAGAGATTGGGATAAATTTTCAGGGAATGCGGATTATGAAAAATATGTAGGGCACATGAAAAAACAGCTGAAAGAGCTTTTAACAAATTACGGAGAAATTTCAATCCTCTGGTTCGATGGCGAATGGGAAAGTACATGGAGCGATGAACGCGGGAAAGACCTTTATGATTACGTCAGAACTCTTCAACCCAATATTATAATTAACAACAGGGTTTCCAGCAGCAGGTCGGGAATGGAGGGATTTACTGCTGAAGGAGGTTTTGCAGGAGATTTCGGAACACCGGAGCAGCAGATTCCCGCAACGGGTCTCCCAGGGGTTGACTGGGAATCGTGCATGACAATGAATGATCACTGGGGCTACAATAAAAATGATCTCAACTGGAAACCTGCTAAGGAAATTATTAGACTGCTTACCGATATCGCATCCAAAGGCGGAAACTATCTTTTAAATGTAGGACCTACAGCAGAAGGCGTGTTTCCGTCAGAAAGCGTCAGCATTCTTAATGAGGTGGGCAAATGGCTGAATGATAACGGAGAATCAATTTACGTTACGAGTGCGAGTCCATTTAAAAAATTAGACTGGGGAAGATGCACTCAGAAAAATATGGACAGTCAAACAAGACTCTACCTGCATATTTTTGACTGGCCGAATGACGGAAAGCTCGTTCTTCCGGGAATATATAATAAACCGGTAAACGCATTTTTCCTCACGGATAAAAGTAAGTCGGTATTTAAGATAGAAAGAATAGAAAATAATTTAATTTTAAATCTTGGTGAAAAAATTCAGGAAGAAAGAAATACTGTAGCCGTACTGGATATTGAAGGGAAACCTGATATAGATGATCCGCCGGAATTTGAATTTGATTCCGATATATTCATTGACAAAATAGATGTCGGATTAAAATCAAATCGTGAGAATATAAAAATTCATTACACAATTGACGGAAGCACTCCGACTCTCAGTTCGCCGCTGTATGAAAATAAAATCGAATTGAATGAAACGGCAGCAGTGAAAGCCGTATGCTTCCGGGATGGCAAGCTTGTCAGCGGAATTTCCGGGGCAGAATTTAGAAAAGTTAAACCTGTCCAATCTTCAAGAATTGAAAACCTAAAAAACGGAATCCATTACAAGTATTTTGAGGGTAACTGGGAATTGCTTCCCGATTTTCATTCTCTTAAAGCAAGTGAAGAAGGCATAATTCCCAACATCAGTTTGGAACCCAGAAAATCTCCGAATCACTTTGGATTTGAATTCTCCGGATACATCAAAATACCGGAAGACGGGATTTATAATTTCTTTACTGCATCGGATGATGGAAGCCGGCTTTATATTGGCGACACACTTCTTGTTGATAATGACGGTCAGCATGCAATAGTTGAAAGAAATGGAAGAATACCTCTATCTGAAGGATTTCATCCGATCCGCATAACATTTTTTGAACGTGCAGGCGGTGAAGATCTTAAATTATATTTTAAGGGACCGGGGATAGAAAAACAGGAGGTTCCCGGTAATCTTTTATATTTTATAAATTAATAACCTTCTTTACAGCGAGTTATTCTTATTATGGAACTGAAAAATATTCCATTCAATACAATCAATTGGGAGAATATTTCTTCCGAAGAGCATAAAGGCACAGCCGGCAAAGTATTCTGGAAAGTAGTTAAGCAGGGAAATGTAAGAGCAAGAATAGTCGAATATTCTCCAGGTTATTTTGCAGATCATTGGTGCGAAAAAGGGCATGTGGTTTATGTCTTGGACGGAGAATTCACCTCAGAACTTAAGGATTGAATAAAATTTATTTTAACCAAAGGAATGAGCTATATAGTTGCTGATAATACCGATCCTCACAGATCATCTACAAAAAACGGGGTAAAGCTTTTTATAGTGGATTAAGAAGCCTCACCCAAGGAGAGGAAAATTAAATCTCATCACAATTCCTTCCATAGTAAGAAATTTGATTCTTAATGCTTATTTTTGTTTCAGTTAAGAATTCTATTTATATCAGGTTGATAAGGGGGACTTTCCTTCATGCTCTTAAAAATATTCTTTTCAATTACTCTCTTTTTTGTTTTTAACTTAAGCGCATTTTCTTTCAGTTTAAAAGACAAAGAAGATTCAACTGCTAATCCCCGCAAATCTCCAAGAATTTACAAAACAACCCGTTTAATAGCGGAAAGACCAATCATAGACGGCAACTTAAATGATCTTTGCTGGCTGACAACAGGCAATTGGGCAGGCGATTTTACCCAATGGATTCCCAAGGAAGGAGCCGCACCGTCATTCCCTACGGAATTAAAAATGCTTTATGATGATAATAGTATTTATGTAGCAATAAGAGCATTTGATGATCCTGAAAAAATTATACGCAAAGCCGGCCGGCGTGATGAATTTGCCGGCGATGCAGTAGGAATAAATTTCGATAGTTACCACGATCATCGGACCGGATTTGAATTTAATGTAACTGCTGCCGGGCAGAAGGTAGATCTCCTTTTAACAAACCCGATGAATGCAGATTACAACTGGAATGCGGTATGGTATGTGGAAGTCGGTATGGAAGATTCCGCATGGACTGCCGAATTTGAAATCCCCTTAACTCAGCTCCGCTACAGCAGCGACGACGAACAGGTCTGGGGACTGCACAGCTGGCGGTGGATTGACCGGCTGGGTGAGGAAAGCGACTGGGAACCGCAGTCTTCACAGGAAGCAGGGATACTTTATCAGTTCGGAGAGCTTCATGGAATTAAAGGTCTCCCCCCTTCCCGAAGGATTGAAATAATGCCTTATATGCTCGGCAAGCTTAATACATTTAAAACCGAACCGGAAAATCCGTTTGCCGATAAAGGAAGATCGTGGCTGGGTAATGCCGGTCTCGATGCAAAATTAGGTTTATCGACAAACTTTACAGCCGATCTTACAATTAATCCAGATTTCGGCCAGGTTGAATCCGATCCGTCGGTAATGAACCTAACGGCTTTTGAAACCTTTTATGAGGAACGCCGCCCATTCTTCCTTGAAGGGAAAAATATTTTCACCTTTGATTTTGATAATAACACTATTTTTTACAGCCGGAGAATCGGACGCTTCCCCGTTTTCCAGGTCGAATTGAGTGAGAATGAATTTATGGATTACCCTGATCAAACAACTATAATCAGCGCAGTAAAGGTGAGCGGAAAAAATGCTCAAGGGTTTTCATTAGGCCTGCTGCAGAGTGTAACTGCGAATGAAAAAGCAGAAATAAAATCATCCGGAACTACAAGAAATATTACAGTTGAACCATTAACAAGCTACACTGTCGCCCGTCTGCAGCAGGATTTTGAGGAAGGGAATACAGTTTTAGGCGGAATATTTACTTCTACAAACAGGTTTATTACGGATCCTCACCTGGAATCGATGAGCAGGAATGCATTTACTGGCGGATTGGATTTCCTGCATTACTGGAATGATAAAGAATTTTTTATTGATGCAAAAATGGCGGGCAGTTTTATAAACGGAAATGAAAAAGCAATTAATATACTTCAAAATTCATCGGCAAGATTTTATCAGCGCCCTGATGCAGATCATTTAACTTTTGACAGCACCCGTACAAGCCTTTCAGGTCATGGTGCAAGAATAAAATTAGGAAAAGGAAGCAAAGGATTTTGGCGTTATTCTGCCGAATTTAATTTGCGGTCTCCCGGCTTGGATCTTAATGATATCGGTTTCATGCAAACTGCCGATATTTTCAAAGAAAAAATTTTAGTCTCCTATTTTATTACGGAACCTGTTTCAATTTTTAGGACATACACTCTTGAAGCATCCCAGACAAATAACTGGGATTATGCAGTAAATTATTTATCGTCCGAGGCGGGCTTCAGAATTTATCTTGAGTTCCTTAATAACTGGGCAGTAAATACAACATTTAATTTTATTTCCCAGGCTTTGGATACACGGCTGTTAAGAGGAGGATATGCCATGCTTGTACCTCCTGTCTGGTCAAACAATCTCTATTTCAGGACAGATTATTCTGAAAAAATTGTTTTTGATTTGTCATCCAACATTTCTTTATCCGGCAGCATCAGCTACTATTTTATCCAGCCGGGAATATCCGTAATGCCTTCAAATGCATTGAAAATATCGGCTAGTGTAAACTTCGCTTCGAATATTAATGAACTGCAGTATGTCGAGCAGAATTCAACCGACGATAAAGACATATATATTCTTGGAAAAATTGATCAGCGTACGCTTGGGGTAACCTTCAGGATTGACTATAATATTACTCCGGAGTTTTCAATTCAATATTACGGGAGCCCTTTTGCTTCTGTTGGAAAATATTCATCTTTTAAGATGGTAACCCATCCAAAAGCTGATAATTATAACGACAGATTTTCAGCTCTAAATCCGGTTTTGAATGGAGATACTTACGAAGTATATTCAGATAATTCGCAATTGGAATATACTTTTAGAAATCCGGATTTCAACTTCCGCGAATTCAGGTCGAATTTTGTAATCAGATGGGAATACCGGCCGGGTTCTCAAATTTATCTTGTGTGGTCGCAGGACAGAAGCAGCTTTGTTAATCCGGCAGATAAATCGGTATACGACACATTCGGAAACATTTCAAATATTTATCCGAATAATCTTTTCCTCATTAAATTCAATTATTGGTTTTCGATATAGAGAATGGATCGATGTTTTTTAACCACATAGTAACATAGAAAACATAGAGTCTTTACTTATTGTCTTATGTGTTCCATTTTATCTCCCTTTATTGAAATTTCCTAAGCTGTTCACTCTTATTCATTAAAAAATCTGCAGTTGCATTGTAAACCAAATCTGCATCCAGTTCTTTAATGCATTTGAATTTTATATCATCGCGGAAGCAGATTAACGGACGCGGAGAATAGATAAAACAGGGGGAACACTCCAAATGCAGGCTGACGGTTTTATATTCCGTATGCCAGGGATGAATGTAATTAATATTTGTAGGACCTATAATAGAAACCACTTTCCTTTTCATTGCCGCGGCAATATGCATAAGACTGGAATCATTAGTAATAAATACGCTGCATCTTTTAATAACCGCAGCGTTCTCCGTCAGACTGCCCTTAGAAAGTGTAAATGCATTAGGTGAATCAATCATTCTGCGGATATTTTTTTTAAGCTCCTCTTCGTCGGATCCTCCGAAGATCAAAATTTTTGCATTAAAATTTTTTATAAGTTTTTTCGCAAGCTCGGCAAATTTTTCCGGCTCCCATCTCCGCCTGATATGATTCTTTAAGGTTGCACATCCCGGATGAAAGCCGATAAGCAAATCATTTTCAGGAATATTTAGTTCTCTTAAAAAATCTTCCGCAAATTTTTCATCGGCAGCAGTTAAAGGAAAATATAAATCAGGCTCTTCATCAAATTTAATATTTAAAAGCTTTTCGCAAATTCTAATGTTTGTCTGTACATTATGAAGAGCATCATCTTCGGTAATCCTAATGTTATTGAGATACCCAAGCTCCTTGGAATCCATTCTTAAATAACGTACAGCAGCTCTTTTTTTTGCTCCCAGGAGAAAATTTA
>CAYSGP010000207.1:0-10817 GCA_964430095.1 uncultured Ignavibacteriaceae bacterium | reverse complement strand
AAGCTAATAAGGTATCGATAAAGACTTTGGCATTCCATTCATCTGTATTTTCTTTAACTGTAATAACGTATTTCCCTTTTTCTACTGCAGAATCCAGCTCCCCTTGACCTGCAATCATGCCATTTATAAAAATAAGAGCTTGATTTACATCTGTTTCGACAGACAACTCCGGTTTGCATTCACCGGTATTGACCTCCTGCGCTCTCACAGAAATGAAAAAAACTAAAATGAGAATAAAAATCTTAATAGAATTCATATGCTTTTAAGATTCCGTTATCGTACCCGATAAATAAAATATTTTTATGAAAAACGGGAGTCAGTTTAACTCTCCCGTTAAAATTATAAACACTGGTAATTTCACCGGTTTTCCTATCAGCAATAAATACTTTTTCATTTAAATCGGGAATTACAAGTTTATTTTCGGTTATTAATGGAGATGCATTGAATATTCCTCCCAAATTCTTAATCCAATTGACGCTGCCGTTGTTTTTATTTAGTGATAAAAAATCTCCATTCAGGTTACCGACAAAAATATCCTGATCATCAACAGCAGGAACCATTGCAATTCTGCTCCCGGTTTGATGCTTCCAAATAATTTTGCCGGTTGATATTTCCACGGCATATAAATTTCCATCGTCATTTCCTATATAAGCTTTTCCATTTTCTGCAGCAGCTCCGCAGAAAAAGGGCTGTGCAATTTTCTTCCTGTACTTAAGGGAGCCGTTCGTGCCGTCTACTACAATGATTTCACCTTTGTCATTACCAAAGAACATAAATCCATTATCATAAGCGGGAGAACTGTGGGTGAATGAATTAGTTTTTATTTCCCAGACAAGGGACCCGGAAAAATTATATTTTGCTGCTAATCCGTTTTCGGCATTGAATATAATGCCATCGTCAACTTTTATCAATTCTGTCATTAAAAGCCCATCAACCGTTATTTCGCGGATTATTTTTCCTGCAGTATAATCATAAAAGTTTAAAATAGATTTATTGGTTTCCCTTTGGGTTAATGCAAAGATTAACCAGAATTGTTCTGCAATGGGAGCTGTATAGACGGATCCTTTCAACTTTAACTGGCCTAGAGTTTTACCGGTATTTAAATCGAAGCAGAAGACTCTTCCGGAAAGGTCATTAGCGAAAACAAAATTATCATAAATAGTAACCGAAGAAGCCGGAAAGCTGCCATTAATTTCCGCTTCCCATATTTCCGCAATAGAATCGGTTGCAGTCTTATTTACATAAAAAATTCGCTGAGGTATCTTGCCGTACATTTGATAAGGATCGGAATCTTTACTGACCTTCACCTTAATTATTGATGAAGAACATCCTGCAAGGATAAAAGAAAGGAGTGCTATGATATTAATTTTTCTCAAAAATCCCATCCGAAAAAGAATTGATAAAAAAGACCATTCTGCAGCCGCGAAAAATCATCTTCAATTTTCTTTCCAATATCATATCTCAATACGAGCACATTAAAAAGATTAAATCTAAAACCAAACCCTACGGCTCCGAGAGTGGATTTATAGCGAGTATCCCATGCTCCGCCTGCATCTATGAACGCAGCTCCTCTTATGCCGAAAAATCCTAGGCCAAAAAACGGAAACCTGACATACAGTTCATCGATCAAAGGAAAGCGGAACTCAACCGATGAGAGCCACATTTTTTCACCGCGGATTGACCAGCGGGGCCACCCTCTTAAATCCCAGCTTCCGCCCATAAAATACCGGCGGGCTTCCTTTCCTTGGTTGTAGAACAAAGCGGTACGAAGCGCCATAGCAGTTCTTAATCCGACCCGGTAATAATATCTAAAATCTGCCATGACTGTAAAATAATTAACATTGCTGTATTTAATGTCTCCCGTATATCCGAGGAGCAGGCGGATCCGTTCGCCGTCCAAGGGACCGGAAGGACCCCACAAGGAATTGTCATGAACGAAAGAAATAGAATTGCTCAACAAAAGCGCTTTCCGTTCTATTACTCCGGCAAGTACTTCCTTATCGGAATTAGCTAAGGAAACATCCGTCTCTATTCTCTGAAATTTTGAAAGCGGAAAATTGAGAAGGAAAAATCCTCCAAAGCTCCGTTCGAAAAAATATTCCTCCGATTCCCTGATGTCGTATCTCCTTCCGCTGAAATGAAATACTCCGTAGCCGTAATTGGTGCGTTCGCTTAAATTTATACGCTGAATGACAACATTAAAACTTTTTAGGAAATCACTTTGAGTATCTGCCGAATTATAGATCAGAAAGAAATATTTATCGTCTCCGAGCAGATCGCTTAAAGAAAAAAGTGCCCCGCCTCTGGTACCGAAAACCGGGTCGGTCGATACCTGGCTTTGTGCATAATCGAGCGTATATTCTTTTTCATATTTTATGTTTTCTTTCATACTGGCGGCTAATAATTTATTTGCTTTCCAGCTGCCCGATAAAGAGTCCATATTCATTTTGATTGAATTAAAAGAATCGGACTGGCTGGCAGAAACATCCGTCCCTGAATCCGCCGATGCATTTGATTCATTAAGATCCATCGTATAAAGATTAAATGAAAAATTCTCAAAACCAGAGAAGATAATTTTAGCAGAATCAATAAAAAAAGGATCGAATGAACTGGTTATAAAATTCGTAACCTGCTTTACCGAAGAGGAAAAAATGTCATTATTAATATCCAGCGACCAGAGATTCCTGACCAGGTCTTTTTCAGATAAGAAAAAAAGCTGTTTTTTGTCGGGAGAAAAAAAAGGATAAAAATTATTGCAGTTCAGGTAAGTGACATAGCCGATTTTATGAGTGTTTAAATCATAAGAAAAAATATTAAATACCTTCTCATAAATACCCGCGGTTCTGTCGGAGCTGAAAAGAATCTGATTTTCTTTTGATCCAAATACCGGATTTTGATCGCGGTAATAATCATTCGTCAATCTAACGAGAGAATCATTTGAAGTATTTAAAATAAATATATCGCTGAATCCTTTTTGATCGACGGCGCTGAAAATTATTCTATCACCTTCCGGTGAAAATTTGGGCGAAGAAATGCTAACCAGTTCACGATTTTGATAATTATAAATAATTTTCTTTCTGCTTAAAGAATAAAAATGAACTGCATCGGTCGCGCCGGATTTAGTAATAAACGCAAGCAGTCCGCTAACAGAAATATCGATCGAGGATTGGAACAAATGGAAGGATTCAAATTCTTCGGATTTTTCTCCTCTCAACAAAAGTTGGGGATCAGGCCTTTCATCTTCTTGCGGATTATATTCCATACTGTACAGAGAAGAATATCCGTCCCTGTTTGCAACAAAATAGATGTAGTCTTTTCCTTCTATACGGTATTTTACCGGAGAGAAGTTAAATCCGAAATCGGTAATTTTCTTTGCTCCGTGTTCGAGAGGAACTTTATCCTGCAGCAAAGGGTAATATTTTCTTTTCAAATAGAAAAGCCATTCGGAATCTATTTCCTCAATTGTTTTTCCGAGTGTATGCTCAATTACCACATTAAAACTATTATCCATCCAGAAATTTTCGAGAAAGAGGATTACTTTTTCCGGACCGTATCTCTCCTCCACAAATTCCAGGAAACTTTGTCCTTCCTTATACATTAGAAAAGTCCCGAAGATGCTGTTCATATTTTCAATTCCCACGAAATAATTATTTATTATTGCATCGCGCATAACCATTTCGGCCTGAGCATCAATTTCAGTCGACATATATTCTGCAAAACCTTCCGTAAACCAGAGAGGAGGAAGTCCATCGGAGGGCAAACGGTGATCGGCTAGTACCCGGTAAACTTTATTAGTCATGAACACATGAGCAAGTTCATGCCTTATTACATGACGGAAATCATTCAGCGAGCCCATTGAAGGTATAACTACCCTTCCCTTTATAAATTCAAAGAATCCACCGACCCCTTCAGGAATGAAACCCGGAGTAGTGTTTGTCTGCTGGAAATGTATATGTGTATTGTAAAAAATCAGCGGAATTCTGCGGGTGACAATACTATTCATTTTTACTTTTAAATCATTAAATGCTTCTTCAGCATAATAACCTCCTATTTCGGCTATTTCTTCAGTTTCATTGTAGTAATAAATATCGAAATGCTCGGTTTTTAGCACCATCCAGTCAAAATGCTCATATTGTACTTTATTCCTTCCGAAGAAATAAAGCTGGGCGAAGGAAATTTTACAAATGAGGAGCAGCAGTAAGATTAAAATTATTCTTTTCAAAAAAGTTCCTTAAAGAAAATCACCCAAAATTTAAGATTACAGTAAATAAATTCAAACGACATTAATCAGGCAAGTCTATAAATCTTACATGGATTTAAACTTTCAAGATCAGAAAATATTTGGTATCTCCAGGCATGAATTAAACTTAATGCAGTTTGTACAGAAGGACTACTTTGCCAATCTTTCCTTTAAAATATGTATATAATCTATTTCCGAAGGATTGAAGCCACGAAGAACTGCCGAATAATAAGATATCCAGTCGCATAAATAAACTATATCCATAATTCTTTGCTTAAAATCAGGTTCGCTGCTCTCCAGGTTTATAACTTCGGCTTTTTTTGCTGTAAGCTCGGATATTATCTTAAATCTGCGCAGAATCTGAGGATGGTAATCAGGATCTATTATATTTATTACTCTTGCCTGAATCTGCTTTTCAGCATAGGTTTCCCATCCTATTATTTCGTTATGGTTCATCTCTGGGATTACATTATGGAAGGCATGCATTTTGGAATTTTCGTTTAACTGGCATTTAAACCTGTATCCTGCTGCGGATGTGATATCCGCAGCGGAATAAATTATAGGAATTGAGCCTATTATTTTCCGTGCAATATTAAGCGCAGCATTATTCTCCGAGCTCAATTCTTCACCTCTTTTTTTCCAGAGATTATTAATTTTATTTACAATCGTATCCTGATTCTCTATAAGCCGCAGTGCCTGAAGAACCTTAAGTAAAGAAAAGAAGCTAAGGCCAAGTGCATAACGCGGCTGAAAGCCGGTCTGAATCTTAACAAGAGGTATATTATTTTCCGAAGCTGTTTGCCCGATTTTCCCTCCAGTGGATATACAAACTATATTTCCTTTTAATTCCGGTTTCTCAAGTGCGCTGAGAAACACCGATACTGTCTCTTCGGTGTTGCCGGAGTAAGAAGAAATTACAATTAAGCTGTTTCCATCCGCAAATGTCGGCAGGGCATATCCCCTGTTAACAATTAAAGGGATCTTTAATTCATTATGAAGAAAATTCTGTATAAGATCTGCACTGATTGCCGAACCGCCTAAACCTGTTACAATAATAGAATGAATTTTTCTTTCAGTAAGATTTTTCAGGTTAGAAAGATCAATCTTATTATTCCAGGCTGCTTCAACCTGCCGGCTGGTTTTTATAAGGACATCAAATTGGTTTTGAGGATCGTATTTATTTACATATTCCGAGATTTTCATATAAGCCCCTAAATAATGTTGCGGGTACGCCTAATATTATGTTCCTTAAAAAACTTTTCGATCCTATGTATTACTTCTCTTTCAGTCCGGAAACCGAGGCATTCTTTTGCCAATTCCCTGGCATCCTTGTAAGAGATATAACGGATTATCTTCTTTGCATAAGAGATTGTAGTAGGAGCCATGCTTAAAGATTCAAGACCCAAACCAACAAGCAAAGGAATGGCTAAAGTATCTCCAGCCATTTCACCGCAAATGCTCAAATCTTTTTTAGCTCTTTTTGCTTCTTTAATAATATGATCAATGGTACGGATAACTGCAGGGCTGAATTCCTGGTAGAGGTCCGAAACAAGATCATTTCCTCTGTCGACAGCCATTAAATACTGAATAAGGTCGTTTGTACCGATGCTGAGAAAATCTATTTCATCGGAGAACTCTTTAGTCATTACAGCGGCAGAGGGTACTTCCACCATGATGCCTACTCTTATATTATTATCAAAGGGAATCCTTTCCTTTCTCAATTCCTTTTTGCATTCATCAATTATTTCAAGGGCTTTTCTGATTTCCAATATTGATGTTACCATAGGAAGCATAAACTGAATATTTTTTGGAGTGCTTGCACGCAGCACCGCCTTCACCTGGGTTTTAAATAAATTGCTGTTCACCAAAAGCAGTCTCATACCCCGCAGACCTAAAAAAGGATTCGGTTCCTGGTAGTCGAAAAATTTAAATTTATCTCCCCCGATGTCGAACGCACGTATCGTTAAGAATTCCGGATAAATTCTTGTGGCAAGCGTGCTGTAAATTTTTGTCTGTTCATTCTCATCCGGGAAATCACCAATTTCTTCCAGGATCTGTTCAGTTCTGTATAATCCAATTCCTTTTGCTCCGCTTGTAATTACAACATCGATTTCTCCAGTTACATCCACATTTGCCCAAAGATGAATTTCCTTCCCATCCATTGTAACTGCCGGTTTATCTACAAACTCTTCAAGCTCTTTCTGCAGCCGGACGAGCTTCTCATGTTTTTCACGAAAAAATTTTATCTGCTCTTCGGTCGGTTTAACCAGTACATAACCGTGAAAACCATCAACAATAACAAGATCCCCGTCTTTTACCTTGCTTGTAGCATTATGGGTACCGACCACGGCAGGAATATTTAATGAACGGGAAATAATTGCCGCATGAGATGTTAATCCGCCGTGGTCCGTTACAAATCCCTGTACATTGCTTCGTGAAAGGAGGATTGTATCTGCAGGGGTAAGAGAATCGCTTACCACAATTGCTTTTGTCGGGATTTTTGAAACCCATCTTTTTTTCTGAAGGTTTCTTATGATTCTATTTTTAATATCTTCAATATCATGTGCTCGTTCTTTAAGATATGCTTCATGGGAGTCGATCATCATCTGCTGGTATTTGGAAATTTCGTCATTAACTATAAATTCCGGAAGCTTCCTTTCAGTTTCAATTCTTTTATCAATATTTCCGATTAAAATCGGGTCATCCAGGATCATAAGCTGAGCTTCAAATATTCCTGCACGTGCAGGATCCATTTTTTCTTTTGCAATTGAAAAGATCTTAGTTAATTCTTTTTTTGAATTCCCTAAGGCTTCCTTAAAACTCTTTTTTGCATCTTCAACGTCGGTGATATGACTATTGTTTATTTCCGGTTTTTCCTTGTTGTACAGATATACGTTATCTATTACGATGCCCGGTGCCGCGGCTATCCCGGTAATTTTATTCTCAGCTTCTCTGAATATTTCTTTAAAATTTTTCAAACTATCTCATTGTTTTTATAAGAAAAAAAATAATTTCGCAATTATCAAGGTTCATCAAAACCCCTGTCGAAATAATCACCGATTTCACTGGCTGCTTCTTCTTCATCGGGTCCGTCGAAGGACAATGTTACTTCCGAATCCATTTCCGCTGCAAGGGTCATTACCCCGATGATGCTTTTACCGTTAATAGTAATCCCGTCTTTGGAAATAAAAAATTCGCATTTATATTTTGCTGCAAGCTTTACAATAACAGCAGCAGGCCTGGTATGCATTCCGGCTTTATTTTTAATTTTAACTTTCCGTTCTATCATTCGATTTAGGCGGACAGCAGACGTTTAGAAGACTGCTTACTCAGCTACCTCATTCTTTTAATTAGAGAATATGCCAGCCAGATTAAAATCTCCCTGTTCTTTTTTCCTTTTAATGCATCCAAAGAGTTAATTGCATTTTGAGTATATCTTCCGACATCTTTTTTCCCTTCATCGATTATTCCGAGATTTTCATAAATACTTTTATATTTTGGAATTTCAGTTCGATCAATTCCTCTATTCTCCGCAAGCTTTAAGAGATCTTCTTTATTCTGCGCTTCAGCTTTAATAAATGCTTTCACAAACAAGTAAGTTTTTTTTCCTTCTATTAAATCCGAGCCGGTAATTTTTCCGAACTCCTTCTCAGCCCCGATTATATCTAGCAGATCGTCCTGTATCTGAAAAGCGATTCCCAGGTTTTTACCGAAATTCCCTAGAGCCTTTATCTCTTTTTTTGATCCGCCACCTAAGCTTGCACCAATAATGCAGCACATTTCCGCAAGAGCTGCAGTTTTTTTCTGGATCATCCCGATGTATTCTTCAATTGAAACTTCTTTTTGAGTTTCAAATATTTTATCAATGCTTTGTCCTTCGCAGACATCAATGAGAGCCTGCGTAAAATAATTTAAAACTTCCGAGTCTTCTTTGATATCCTTCAACAGGAATTTATAAGCCTCGGCAAGTAAAATATCACCGGCAAGGATCGCGGTATTCATATCGAATTTTTTATGGAGGGTCGGAATCCCTCTTCTCATATCCGCATTATCCATAATATCATCATGCACCAGAGTAAAATTATGCAGGAATTCAACTGCGGCAGCGGCATTATAAACCTCACCGAATTTTCCTCCCGCAGCTTTTGCAGAAAGCAGAACCAGCAGCGGCCTTAATCTTTTTCCTCCGCTCTGCGAAATATACAAAGCAGGTTCATACAAAGAGAGAGGTTTTTTTCCTTTTAACGATTCCTTTAATATCAGATCAATTTTTTTCCTTTCATTTTCATAAACTGAAAGGAATTTCCCGCTCTTCCCGCTGAATTTTTCTCCGGAGAGCGGTAAAGATTTCAGCGAGATCCCCTTGTTCAATAAAGTTTTTCCTTTCTCACTAATTTTTTCTTCCGAAAATCCTTAAGATTTTGAGAGCCCGTTAAAAACATTATTTTTTTTACAGTTTCAAACCAGTTGGAAATTAAACCGCATACTCCGTCCGCCTCGCTTTTTTCGAGAGTCTGAAGTATAATTCTTGCGGATGCACCGATATCGGCGCCAAGTGCAAATGCTTTAGCCAGATCAGTTCCGTTACTTATTCCGCCGGAGCCGATCAGGAAAAAATTAAATCTCTTTTTTAATGAAGAAATTTCCTTAATGCAGTAAGAAGTAGGCAGACCCCAGTCCCAAAACTCTGTATCTCCATTTAGTTTGTTCCTCAGCAATTCAACTCCTGCCCAGCTAGTGCCCCCTGCTCCGGCCACATCGATTCCGGAAACACCTGTTCTAAGAAGTTTTACCGCGGCACTGCCGGAGATACCGGCACCTACTTCTTTAATAATCACCGGGACATCCAGTACATTTACAAGTTTTTCTAGTTTCTTAAGAAAGCCTTTAAAAAAAGGCTGACCATGGCGCTGCAGCAATTCCTGCAGAGGATTAATATGAATCGCCATTGCATCTGCTTCAACAAGATCAACAAGATACTGCACAGGCTTAAAGCTCTTCATCAAAACGATTTGAGAAGCTCCGAGGTTTCCGAGAACCGGAATTGCAGGAGCATACTGCCTGATAATTTTATATGTTCTATGATATTCAGCATTCTCCAATGCCTGGCGCTGACTGCCGATTCCCAGCGCAATGTTTAACTGATTAGCAGCAATTGCCAGCCTTTCATTTATATTTTCCGATTCTGCACTTCCGCCCGTCATGCATGAGATTAAAAAAGGATAAGCAATCTTCTTTTTCAGAAATCCCGTTTGAAAATTAATTTTTGATATATCAACTTCAGTGATTGGATAATGCAGAAACTCATAATTCTCAAACCCGTTTGTTTTGTTTTTAAATGCTACTTCATTTGTTAAGCAGAGCTCAATGTGTTCTTTTTTTCGTAAGGAAGTTGATTCGGGCTGAGACATAATAATCTCAATAATTTTCCGGTTAAGATATAAAAATTTATATAAAAAACCTTGTATTCATATAAGAATGCTTTGAAAATCTTAGTAGTCTTTGAATTTTAACCGGTTCAAATATAATTTATTTACTTTTACTTCCCCTCTCAGAGCATTTGTCACCTTGATTTCATCCGCTTCATTAAAGTCTTCTTCGAAGAGATTTTTCTCGATAATACTTTTATCCCTTTCAAGAAGATATGCCCTGTAAATTCCATTTAGGATCCCTGCTTCCACAGGCGGTGTGTACCATTGATTATTTTTTTTGATGAAAATATTTGTTATAGAACCTTCCGTAATTTGACTTTTTTCATTCCTGAATATAACATCAAAAAAACCCTGAGCTGAATAATTTAAATATTCTTCATCATAAAGTTTTCTGTTTGTAGTTTTAAAGTACCTGAAAGAATCTTCGGAATTTATTTTTTTATCGGATAAGATAACCTTTATTTTATCCGGAAGCATTGGATATTCGCCCAGCTCAATATTTACTTTCCCATATTTGCTTAACTTAATTTTCAATCTGTATTTCCGGTTAGGATCCAATTCCAATATTTTTTCCCGGATCAAGTATTTAATCTTTTCCTCACTATAAAGAAACAAAAAGAAATCAGCCGCATTTTTCAGGCGATTCAAATGTTCGTTTAAAAGCGGAATAACGCTGCTTTCCACTTTCATTGTTTCAAAAAGCTCAAAAGATTCCGCCGGTTCAGTAAGAAATCTACTTTTGAGCCGGAGCTCACGATATTCATTTTGCGGATTGCTGTCCCACACTATTCCGCTTCCGATTCCTAATTCTCCCGAACCTTCTTTTTGATCAAGAACGATTGTCCGGATTGCTAAATTAAATTTTGTTTCATTTTTTTTTATATAGCCGATGCCTCCTGTATAAACTTTCCTTTTCTCTTTTTCAAGTTCATGAATAATTTCCATAGTCCTAATCTTCGGTGCCCCGGTAACGGAACCGCCGGGGTAAATATTTTTTATGACATCGCTGAATTTTATTTCCTCGTTCAGCTCTCCTTCAATCTCTGAAGTCATTTGAAATAATGTTTCATATTTTTCAATATCAAAAAGCGATTTGAGCTTAACCGAACCGAACCTGCTGATTTTTCCCAGGTCATTCCGGATGA
>CAYSGP010000206.1:0-3612 GCA_964430095.1 uncultured Ignavibacteriaceae bacterium | reverse complement strand
TCATGTCCGAAGAGCTCGCTTTCCAGAAGAGTTTCGGCGAGTGCTCCGCAGTTAACTGGAACAACCGGGAAATATTTTCTTTTGCTGTTTATATGTATTGCTTTTGCCACAAGCTCTTTTCCTGTACCGCTTTCTCCCCTTATCATTACAGTAGTATCATTCGGAGCAACAGTCTGGATAAGCTCGTAAATTTTCTTCATCTGGAAACTCTCGCCGATAAGATTATCGGGTCTTATAATCTCATCGATCTTCTCCTTCAGCTGAACATTTTCCAATTTCAATGCATGCTGTTCAATTGCCTTTCTGACAATATGCGCTAGTTCATCCGGATCAACCGGTTTGGTAATATAATCGTACGCACCGTCTTTAAGAGCCTGTATTGCAGAAGGCACCGAAGCAAATGCTGTAATCAGGATAACGACAGCTTCCGGATCATCCTCTTTAATTTTTTTCAGCAGCTCCAGTCCGCTTATGCCGGGCATTTTCATATCAACAAGCAGAAGATCGTATTTACCTTTATCATATTTTTTAAGCGCAGACTCACCGTCCTCCGCTGTTTCAACAGCATATCCTTCATCTTCAAACCAATGGTATAAGGACTCCCTTACTATTCTTTCATCATCAACAATCAGAATATTTTCTTTTTTATTCATTTTAACTCCCTGAAAAATTGTTTAACGGCAATGTCACCAAAAAAGTTGTCCCGGACGGGGAAGTTTTTTCAACTTCCACTTTGCCGTTATGCTGTGTTATGATTCCGTAAACAACCGCCAGTCCAAGTCCTGTTCCCTTTTGTGCCTCTTTTGTTGAATAAAAAGGTTCAAAAATATTCGGAAGATCTTTTTCCGAAATCCCGGTACCTTCATCAATTATCCTCAACTGAGCAAACTTATTTTCAATATTCAGCTTTACGATAATTTTTCCGCCCTGAATCATCGCCTCGATTGAATTAATCAGCAAAGCCATGAGAGCCTGCTGAATTTTTTGAGGGTTGCAGTAAATCAGCAATGATTCGGTACAATACTCTTTAATTAATCTTATGTTATGAATTTCCAGGTGATGATTTATCAGCGTGATGCCTTTATCAATAACAGGAATTAAGTCTGATTTGGAGAATTCATTATCTTCCTGATGCGAGAATAAAAGAAGATCTTTCACGATTCTGCCGCATCTAGACGACTCGCTTGAAATTAATTCAAGATATGTAAGAAGCTTCTGGGGATTTTGTCCGTCAGGCGTATTTTCTCCGTTGGGGAAATTTTCTCTTAATTTTTTTGCAATCAGCTTGCTGTATGTAAGAATTCCTTCCAGCGGATTATTCAGCTCGTGGGCGACCGTTGCAGATAATTTTCCCAGCGATGCGAGTTTTTCTATTTGTAAGACCTGGTTATAAATATTCTTCAGCTCTTCTGTTTTTTCCAGAACCTTTACATTTAAATTTTCGGACCATTCTTTTATCTCTTTATATGCCGAGTCAAGCTTTTCGGACATTTCATTGAACCTGACTGCCATTACTCCCAATTCGTCTTTGGACTGAACGGAAATTTTATAATCAAGATTTCCTTTACCGACTTCTTCAATTCCTTTGAATAATTTTTTCATTGGGACATTAACTAAAAGGAGAATAAATGCTCCGCATGCTAATCCAATAACAACAGTAATGACTGCAGAATTAATTATCGTGGTTCCGGCAGTTTCTCTTTTAATTGAATCAAGCTCCGAAAGCGATACCATAACATCCAGAACTCCCAAAATCTGTATCTTTGGCGAATGCGCATGGCAGTACGCCGAGCTGCAATCGCTTTCGTTGCGGATGGGATTGATGAGCCCCAGTACCCTTAAATTATCCGCTGCTGTAAAAATTCTCATTTTATTCTGGTTAGAAAGAGTGTTCAGAGGTTCTTTGGAATTATGACAGACTATGCAGGCTTCTGCAGTTACATCGACATTTTTATAGAGCTCGCTTGAATCCGTAGAAAAAATTATTGTTCCCTGCTTATTATAAATTCTTATGCCTTTGACGCCTTTTTCAGTGCCGATAGTATTAATAATCTGATGCACGTCCTCCCTGCGATTAAGAAGCATACTGTACCGGGTGGATTTTTTAATTAAATCACTGATATTATTCGCATTATTAAAACTTATGCGGGTTAGATAGCCGTCAAGGTGGGTTATTGAAATATAAGTATATATGGTCAGGATAATAATTAAAATAATAGAAATTGAAAAAATTAACCTGATGCTCAGCCGGTTCCATATTCTGGTCGTTTTCACTTGTATGTCCGGTTTTTAATGAAACTGGGGGCGCATTTCTTCAAATCATTTTCAAAATTAGAAATTCTTAATCCTAATTTTAAGAAAGGAATGGCTGTTAAAAATACTTTTATGTTTAACATATTTGAATAAAACAAATAAGAACTGCTTCTTTACCGCTTATTCGTAATTCTTTGATTATAAATAAAAATGAGATTATTTAGGAAAAAACAAAGTATCCATTGCAAATAATAAGCCACAGAAATAAAATTAAATCATTTTAAGAGAAATTAAGGATAAATAGGAAGGAAAGGGGTTATTTAATTTAATAGTGCAGATATAAATTAAGGAAAAACTCCGCAGAGAATTTCCATGTATTGTTCAGCTCCTAAAAATCGATCAATGTCGGCTATCTTTTCACCTCCGTCAATTAAAGTTTTCCCTATTTCAGGATTCCCATTTAAAGATTGCTTCAGAAATTGTAAAACCCTGTCTCTTTCACTATTCCATTGATCAAAATTATACCGGGATTCAATTGTCTCGTTGGAAACCAGGATTGCAAACCACTTATTTAAACAAAAACCGGAAGGCGGAGTATTAAATTTTTCGATCAATAAAAAATCAATTGGAGAGATGAATTCCTTTTTGCCCCATCCCCCTTCAATGCTTAAAATTATTTCACCTTTTATTATATTGTTTGCAGGTGAAATGTTTATTGAATCTACATGATCAAGCATGAGTAAAGCAATCGGATTAATTCCAATATAATAAGCATTTCCGAAAAGTTTTTTCATTACAAGCTGATTTTTCAGGTAGATCAATTTTTCATCAAATTGTTCATCTTTAATTTTACTTATCAGCACCTCAGCGGGATTTCTATCTTTTAAACTTTCGGCGGAATCTTTTACAGGCAATGATTTGGAATTTTTTCTGAATACTCTATCAAATTCACAATTATCGCAATCGAATTCCAGGCCGCATAATTTATATGCTACTAAGCCTGAAGTCATCCAGATGCATCTCAAATCATTTAAAGAAGAATTGTACGAATCAGCATTCATTTTGTTTATTAAACAATAAATTTTTTGATAATATTTCCTGTTTGGATGAAATTGTGTCCGTCTGCCGTTCTTCTTTCTCAAAGACCCGGAAATTTTCTACGATTAATTTGAAAGCTATCATTGCAGCCAAAACTAAAAATAAAGTAATGCCGATCTCTTCAAAAGAAGGCCTGTAATGCTCGCCGGATGACTGCACTAATGATGTCACACAAACATTCATTCTGTTTAAAATAAACCCGGAAATACTGAATATCGAAGCGAAATATAATCCCGTTCTGTTTACCTTCCATTTATGGTT
>CAYSGP010000205.1:0-4807 GCA_964430095.1 uncultured Ignavibacteriaceae bacterium | reverse complement strand
TATTTCGGAACTGCGCGGCATAAACCCTATGAGTGCCGGAAGGCTGGCAATGTTTTTTGATCTGAGTGATTATAATAATCTAGAAATCGGAATAAGCGGCGCTTACGGTCTTCATGCAAAAGCTGAGCTTAATTTGCCCGGTGATTCCGCAGCTGCTCCTGCAATGGAAAACCTTTATTTCTTCTACGGCGGTTTGGATTTTAAATTTAAATACAAACCTGACGGTTATACTTCTTTAACTATCCAGGGAGAAGGCATTGTAAATAACCGCTCTGTCGTAAGAGATAATGGTTTCGGAGTAAATACGGAAAAGCAGACCAAAGAGAAAATAACGACATTCGGAAGTTTTATTTATTGCGATTACCAGTTTCTCAAACAATTCAGCATAGGTGCCAAGTACGACTTCACTTACGGAATAGCTGGAGATTTACCCGGTCCGTATACTCTTGCCAATGATGATAAAAATACAACAAGCGGGATTTCCGGCTGGTTTGGTTTTTATCCTGTTGAAGAAACGCTTGCATTCCGGCTGGGTATTCAGCATATCGCTTTTAATTATGACGACGGAAGAAGCAGAAACAGTGAAACTGAAGTAAAGCTACAGATGCTGTTTTCTCTCGGCCCGCATAAAGCACATCAATTTTAATATGTAAATGAGGTTTATAATGAAAAAATTAATTTTGCTTTTTTCAATTTTCTTATTTGAAGCAGCATCTTTTTCCCAGGTGAAAGTTGTTGCAACGACAACTGTTATTTATGATCTTGTAAAACAGGTCGGGGGAGATAAAGTATCAGTTGATTATCTCTGCAGGGGAGATCAGGATCCCCATTTTTTAGAGGTGCTGCCGAGCTATATGCTTAAGATAAGAAAAGCAGATATTATGTTCGAGATTGGGCTCGGACTTGAATTATGGGCGCCGCAGTTAATCGACGGTTCAAGAAATTCAAATCTTAAGCTCGTTGATTTATCTGCAGGCATTGATAAAAAAGATATTCCTGCCGGTAAAATAGATGCCAGCCAGGGTGATATTCATCCCTACGGCAATCCTCATTACTGGCTTGATCCGTCTAATGCAAAAATTATGGCGAAAGAAATTCTTGATGCCCTGGCTGAAGCAGATCCGGATAACCTCGATTATTATAATTCAAATTTTGAGAAATTTATTCAAAAACTGGATGAAAAGATCAAGCAGTGGGAAAACGGGATGAGCAAAGTTAAAGGAAAACCTGTTGTCTTTTTTCATGCTAGCTGGGTCTATTTTGCAGATCATTTCGGGATTAAAACAGCAGGTTATGTTGAACCGAAGCCGGGCATTCCGCCGACTCCTTCCCATAATGCAGAAATAATTAACCTAATTAAAAAGAACAGCATTAAATTTATTGTAATGGAAAATTATTACAGCGACAATGCCCCCAGACAAATTGCATCGGCAGTAAATGTTAAAATTATTAAAGTTCCCGTGGGCGTATTCGGGATGGAAAAAATTAATAATTATATCGATATGATGGATTATATAGTAAACAAATTTTCCGAGAATATATGATGCAGAATGATTTAATAAAATTGTCGGATATTTCAATCGGCTATAAAAATAAAATCATTCATTCAAATATTAATTTAGATATTGCAGATAATGATTTTATAGGACTGGTCGGGCCGAACGGGTCGGGTAAAACCACTTTTCTGAGAACCCTGCTCGGCACATTAAAGCCTCTTTCCGGAACAATAGAAAAAAATAATGTAAGGTTCGGATATGTTCCGCAGCGGGATACTGTTCAGCCTCTTCTCCCCTATTCGGTTTTTGATGTTGTAATGATGGGAAGGTATTCATTAAAAGGTTTATTTGGGAAAATTAATAAAGAAGATGAAGCAATTGCCGGAGAAAGCCTGGAAAAAGTCGGGATCTATTCATTGAGATTTATGAACTATAACAGTCTCTCGGGCGGACAAAGGCAGAGAACATTGATTGCCCGCGCACTTGCAGTTAATCCGAATGTTTTGATTCTCGATGAGCCTACAAACGGAATGGATACGCCGTCGCATCATTCGCTGATAAATTTAATTGAAGAGCTGCACGATAAAAATAAATTAACGGTTCTGCTGGTCAGCCATTTGCTGAGCGATGTTGCAAATCTTGTAAAAAAAATAATTCTTTTTGAAAAGGATAATTTTCAGATCGGCAATACCGATGAGATACTGTCGGAAGAGAATTTAAGCAAAACCTATTCCGCCCAAATTAAAGTAAGCAGGGTCGGCTCGGAGTATTTAATAACATCAAAACATCCGGACAGATATGGAAACAATTAATACTCTTGTAAGCTTGTTCCCGTACGCTCTTATGGGAAGCGTATTAGCCGGCATTATATGCAGCTTCCTCGGAATATTTGTAGTATCGCAGCGTGCCGTATTTTTCGGAGCATCGCTTACGCAGGTTTCTATTGCAGGTGTTGCTTTTGCTTTTCTGCATTTTATAAACCTGGAAGCACTGCTGGGTTCGGTTTTCTCTTCTAAAATCATTGAGCACTCGTTTCTTCATCACTTTGAGCATACTTTTTACTCGCTTCTTTTTTCGCTGATTGCTGTTTTAATATTCTCTCAAAGCTACCGTCAGAAACTGATTACCCAGGATGGTCTGCTGGGTATTATGTTTGTGCTCGCAATAGCAATAAGGATAATGTTTATTCAGAAAAGCCCCGTCGCCGAAGTTTCTGAGATTGAAGCCATACTAAAGGGGGATATTCTTTTTATCGGTGCAAATGAATTCTATACAATGCTGGTTGTCCTGCTTATTATTTTTCTAGTTTTCGGACTATTCAGCAGGCAGTTAAAATTTGTTACATTCGATGCGGAAGCCGCTTTAGCGCACGGAATTAATTCGAGGTTCTGGCTTTTGTTTTTTTATTTAACGGTTGGAGTCGGAATTTCACTTACCACAAGATTCGTAGGCGATGTATTTACTTTCGCATACCTGATTATTCCTTCTTCAATAGGTTTGATGTTAGGAAAAAAGGTAATGCATGTTTTTATAATCGCAGTCATAGTCGGAGCAATTATCCCCCCTGTTTCAATCTGGATTGCATTCGTGCTTGATTTTTCCAGCGGACCTGCTGCAGTTGTGCTCTCATTTATCGTATTTATTATAGTTTACGGAATTAAAAAATTAATGTAGGTTAGAAAAAAATAATTTTATTCTTTAAAGAAAATGGCTGCAGCAAAATTAAAAATTATTGCGAATATGGGTAAAAAAGAAAGACTATTTTTATATGGTGATATTATCTAAACCTTTGGCAATGTAAATGAGAACGAAGTGCCTATTCCTTTCCTGCTGAAAACATCAATTGTTCCATTATTCTTAGCTATAAATTCTTTACAGATTAATAATCCAAGCCCTATCCCCTTTTCCATACCTGTTCCTGTTTTTGAAACGTTTTCTTCGGCTTTAAATAATTTTTTAACTTCATCCTGGTCCATTCCGATTCCGGTATCTTCAATTGTAACGTTTACCTTATCCCCTTTTTCATAATTCAATATATATATTTTTCCCGATTGGGGTGTGAATTTAATTGAATTAGAGACTAAATTTCTAATTACTGTCTCAATCATAGTTCTATCCGCAAATACAAACATCTCAGTAACTTCAGTGATAATGGTAATATACTTTTTATTTGCCGTCAATTTAAGCAGTTCGCATTGTTTTTTAATAATTGAAGCTATGTCCAGCTTTTCCGGCTTGTAATCGAAATGCCCGGTATTCGCAGCAGACCACAGCAGAAGGTCTTTCGTAAGTTCAATACTATTTACTGTCAGCTCCTTTATTGTATCTATCATATTTAATTTTTCTTCTTCGGAAATTTCCATATAACTTTCCTTAAATAGTTCCGAATATCCTTTTAATGCATTCATCGGACTTAATAAATCGTGTGAAATTATCGAATACATTTTATCTTTATTGTAATTAAGCTCCTGAAGATTTTTGTTCAGTTCAACCAGCTTTTTCGATTGCTCTTCAATTTCTTTAAGAAGCTTCTTTCTTTCTATTGCATAATGAATTACCCGGTATATAAAATCTCCTTCATAATTCCCTTTATAAATATAATCCTGCGCCCCGCTTCTTATTGATTCAATAGTCAAGTCGCTGTCGCTTACCCCGGATAAAATAACAATCGGCGTATTCCCGGCAATTTTCTTTATTTCTTTAAATGTTTCTAAACCTTTGCTGTCGGGCAGATTAAGGTCGGCTACAATTATATCAAAAGAATTTTCAGCTATGTTTTCAAGGCTGGATTTTATATCGGAGACGTGTGTAATTTCAAATTCACCACTGCCGGTGTTTAAATGTTCCTCAAATATTCTGGCATCATGAATATTATCTTCAATAAGCAGTAATTCAATTTTTTTTCCAATATTTAACTCCAATCCTAGAGTCATAAAATCTCTTTATTGTCGGTTGTGAATTTATGATTTTTTTTTATAGAAGAAATTCAAAACTGTTTCTTGGTGATATAGGATAATAATTAAATTGATTAGGATAACCTATCGTCTCATTTTAGGGCATTAAATTATACCCATATTTAATTCATCTTTTTTTTTACATTTTTATCCCTAACAATTCATAAATTTTTCATCCATGCAATTTAAACTTCGGGAAACTATTCAATATTATTTTTTTCTGTTTTTTTTGCTGGTGATTGTTATTAGTCTGGCAGGTTTGTATTACTACAATTATGTGCAGGAAAAAGAAAAGCAGGAAGCGTATAATAATTTAGAAACTTTGGCAAAACAAAAAGTGAATGAAGTTGTAAACTG
>CAYSGP010000204.1:0-8407 GCA_964430095.1 uncultured Ignavibacteriaceae bacterium | reverse complement strand
CGGTTCTTTAATTATTCTTTTTGATCTCGGAAGAAGTCTTGCCCTTACCGGCGGTGGATCAGTTAAGATTATTTCCGGATCAAAAATAGAAGGATATAATATCAGCGGCGGATTCTGCGGGGAAGCGAACAGGCAGACTACATACTTCTCAGCCGAGTTCAATAAACCTTTTGCTGATAAAAATATATGGATTGGAAAAAATTCAATAGCCGGCGATAGTGCTTCAATAAAAGATTCTTCCCTTGTATGTTTATTTAAATTTAACATTTCTCCGGATGACCCGGTGGTAATTAAAGTCGGTATTTCTTATACAGGAACAAAAAACGCAAGTCTTAATTTAGAAACTGAAATCCCCGGCTGGGATTTTAATCAAGTAAAGATCAATGCTTCCGGCCTTTGGGAAAAAAATTTATCCCGGATAAAAGTTGAAGGAGATAATAAAAACGATAAAATAAAATTTTATACTGCACTTTATCATATGCTTATTCATCCTAATATTATAAGCGATGTAAACGGAGATTATCCTTTAATGGGCAGAAAGGGAACAGGCAGTAATAAAGAGCGGGAACATTATTCGGTTTTTTCTTTATGGGATTCTTACAGGACTCTGCATCCTTTTTTAACATTGGTTTATCCGGAACGTCAATCTGAAATTATAAAAACCATGATTGACATGTATAAAGAAAACGGGTATTTGCCGAAATGGGAGCTCGCAGGAAATGAAACATATATGATGGTCGGCGACCCTGCTGCGCCTGTAATTGCCGACAGCTATATTAAAGGAATCAGGGATTTTGATATTGAAACTGCATACGGTGCCATGCTTAAACCGGCTTTAATAAATAAAAATGAAAAAGCTCCTCCAATCCGGGCCGGTTATCATGAATTCTTAAATTACAAATATATTCCTTTTGAACAGGACCGCAGTGAAGAATGGTGGGTTTGGGGACCGGTTTCAACTGCTTTGGAATACTGCTTTTCGGACTGGTCAATTGCACAGCTTTCAAAGTTCTTGAACAAAAAAGATTATTATCAAATTTTTAAAGACCGCTCAGAGTATTATAAAAACTTGTTTGATCCTTCCACTCTATTTATGCGTCCGAAACTAAAAAACGGCGGTTGGCTGAGTCCTTTCGATTCGACTTCAATTGAAGGATCGGGGGATTGGGCTTATTCAGGCGGACCAGGTTATGTTGAAGGGAATGCCTGGAATTATACATGGTTTGTTCCTCATGATATTCCCGGACTGGTTGAGCTCTTCGGAAGCGAGGAAAAATTTTCTGCAAAGCTCTTAAGAAGCTTTGAAGAGAAACATTTCACTATTAATAATGAACCGGATATAAATTATCCCTATTTGTTTACATTTATTAAAGGGAAAGAATATTTAACTAGAAAGCTGATTAAGGAAATAACGGACAAAAATTTCGGTGTTGGACCCGGAGGACTGCCGGGCAATGACGACTGCGGAACTATTTCAGCATGGTTTGTGTTTTCCGCATTGGGGTTTTACCCGGCTTGCCCTGCTTCCGATTCTTACCGGATAGGAATTCCGCTGTTCAAGAAAATTAATATTGAGCTGAATGATAAATATTATCAGGGAAAAGAATTAGTAATAATAAAATATTCAGAAGATCCGGAAAATATTTATTTAAATGATTTGAAGCAGAATAATTTTGAAATTAAGCATGAAGATATAATAAAGGGCGGAAGATTAATTTTCAGGTAATTCCGGCTCAATTCTTATTTTACATTGTCCATGGCTCTGCATGGATATCAAGTTCATCCGACCACTTGTAATGCAATATTTCAATTTCTTTAATGACGCTTTTGGGAAGCGGTTTAATTTTATCTTTTGCAGAAAGAAATTCATTCAGATTTTCAATTTTAGCAGTAGATCCTACTGTTGCTTTTACCTGTGGAAAACTATAAGCAAACCTGACGCAGAATTCAGTCCAGCTTTTTATACCTGATTTTTCAAATACCGGGACAGCTTCGGCAGCACGTTTCTGCAGGTATTCTTTCCAGGCATATCCTGGCACATCCCGCAGTTTAAAAATATTTCCCCCCGATACGGTTCGCATTGCAATGATCGGTTCATTCCTGTCGATAATTTCATTCCAAAGTTCATTCGATGCAAAGCGCTGCAGCGGGTTTAAATAAAAAATGAATCCTTCAACAATTCCTTTGGTATAGCCGGCCCGAAGAGCTTTTAACGGTGCAGCAGAAGTCCATGGAAAAACCTCAACTACATAACCTTGTAAAAGTCCTTCATCCTTAAGCTGCTGAAAAACTTTATAGCAGTTACCTCCGTTTGCGAAATCCTCTGCGAGTTCTCCGCCCAGGCAGAGCTGTCCGAGCTGCATTCCGTTCAAGCCTAACGGCTTAAGGTTTTCTTCAGCTACGCCTCTAAGCTGGTTAATATTTTCCCATCCGATTTTAATTATAAGTTTCGGAATCTTTTGGGGATCTTCTGCAAAGGCAGTTCCCAGGACTTCAAGAGCATCGCCGTATGCCCTGGATGTATGAAACCATACACCTGAATCCATTGCGGCGTGTGCTGTCTTCAGCCTCTCTTTTCTCGGGATTTTGTCATCACCTAATCTTGTAGTACCATAAACAAAAGGAGTAATTCCATCTAACGCAGATTTCTTTTTTGACATGTTGCCCTTTAATTTTGCTGACTTTTATCAAATAGAGCTTTATTAAATTAGAAAGAATTTATCGAAAAGTAAAAATTAAGTTATTAAATGGTTTAATTTAAAACTCTGCGAACTTTGCGGACACTTTGCGTCCTTTGCGAGAAGCCTTTTTAAACGCAAAGTTCGCAAAAGTAAATGCAAAGATCGCAAAGCTAAATCCTGATTTCAGCTTTTGATTTATTATTAAATAATATAATTTTTGAAGTACAAACTTAACCCGGAAATCCGCCTTAATGAAATGCATCCATAAAATAATTCAGGGAGACAGCAGGAAGAAATTTCCTCTTAAAAAGGATTCAGTTGATCTCGTTGTCACTTCTCCTCCTTACCCGATGATTGAAATGTGGGATGGAACTTTTTCAAAGCAGAATGAAATTATTGGAGAAACTTTAAGGAAATGCAATGGGAATAAAGCATTTGAGCTGATGCATAAGGAGCTAGATAAAGTCTGGAAGAACATTGCCGGGGCAGTTAAAGAGGGAGGGATTGTCTGCATAAATATCGGGGATGCTGTAAGGAGCATCAAAGGGGAATTTAAACTTTATTCAAATCATTCAAGAATTATTTCAGCATTTTTAAATCTCGGTTTTACGGCACTTCCCGATATCCTTTGGAGAAAGCAGACTAATTCACCGAATAAATTTATGGGATCCGGGATGCTTCCTCCCGGCGCTTATGTTACTCTTGAGCACGAATATATTTTAATTTTCAGAAAAGGGAATAAAAAAAATTTTGACGGGGAAGAGAGCAGGCATAACCGGAATTCAAGCGCCTACTTCTGGGAAGAAAGAAATACCTGGTTCTCGGATGTTTGGGATTTTAAAGGCGCTTCCCAGAATATTTTAAACGGAGTAAGAGAAAGAAGCGGCTCATTTCCTTTTGAGCTCCCATACAGGCTGATAAATATGTTTTCCGTAAAGGGTAATACCGTATTAGATCCTTTTCTCGGCCTAGGCACTTCGGTTTTTGCTGCTGCCGCTTCAGTAAGAAACGGTATCGGCATAGAATGGGAAAAAGGGTTGATTGAGGGAATTTTAAAGGCTTTCAATAACAAACTAAAAAATGATTTGAATAATTTCTTAAACGGAAGAATTAAGAATCATCTTCTTTTTATTGAAGAGATTAAAAAGAAAAGAGGGGAAAACTATTTTAAGTACTTTAATAAGAATTATAATTTTCCTGTAATAACTCGTCAGGAGATGAATATATTTATAAATTATATTAAAAAGATAAGTAAAGAAGAGAATTGTATTATTACCGAATATTACATTGATGCTGCGGCCGTTTGATTATTTTCATAAGCATAGTTGAGAAATTTCATCAAAGATTATCCTAAATAATCTTTTAATCCTCTGGCTCTTTTTAAATTTTTTATTTTTCTAAGAGCTTTTTCTTTAATCTGTCTTATTCTTTCTCTCGTAAGATTAAATTTCTCCCCGATTTCTTCTAAAGTCACCTTTTGGTCAGTTCCAATTCCAAAGGAGAGTCTTATTACTTCGGCTTCTCTTTCATCAAGTGCCAGAAGAATGCTCTTCACTTCACTGACCAGTGATTCCTTCAATAATTCTCCATCGGGGGGCGGTTGTTCGTCGTTATGAATAACATCTATCAAAATATTTTTATTCTCAGTATTGGAGCTGGTCGGAGCATCCATGGATACCTGACGGCTTGCGATCTGAAGAGCATATGCCACATCATTTTCAGTAGTGCCGAGTAATTTTGCCAGCTCTTCGTTTGTAGGTGTTCTTTCGTATTCCTGCTCCAAATCTTTGTAAGCTTTGCTTAATTTCGTCAGGTCTCCGATACGGTTAAGAGGCAGACGCACGACCCTTGATTGGTCTGCGATTGCCGAGGTAATTCCCTGTCTAATCCACCATACCGCGTAAGATATAAACTTGAATCCGCGGGTTTCATCGAACCGCTTGGCAGCTTTTATCAGACCCATGTTTCCTTCATTTATTAGATCACTCAGCGAAAGTCCCTGGTTCTGGTACATCTTTGCGACCGATACAACAAATCTTAGATTGGCTAAGATTAATTTATTCCTAGCATGTTCATCGCCGTTCCTGATTTTGACCGCTAGCTCTATCTCCTCTTCAGGCGATAACAGCTTCATTTTTCCTATTTCAATAAAATACTGGTCTAATGATTTATTTTCACGATATGTAAATTGCTTGGCTAATTTCAAAATTTTACTCTTTTATTTGAATTAAAAAATGAACTACCCCTCCTTATGAATTTATAAACGAATTGAGAAGTAAAAACAATATAGCGAATAATTTCACATGAAAGAAGAATAACGATTTGTGACTTAAATATTTCCGGATATAAACACACAATTTTGAATTTTTTTTCATTTAATTTATATTTATGTTTTTAATAATAAATAGCTTAAAGAAACTCCAATTTCAGCTGCTTTAGAAATATTCTAAGCTATTATCCATCATTCCTGTCCTTTAATCCTTTTTTCTAATCAAATATCATTTTATAGGTTAAATTGAAATTCCTTTTGTTAAAATTTTGCTATAGTTTATTATTTAATTCGAAGGTTAAAAAATGAAAATAAATTTTTTTATGTGCTTTTTTATATTCCTGCTTGCTGCGCCCATTTTTTCACAGCAGAAATTTTATTTAAACCTGAATGACAGAAGCACCGATCTTTTTACTGTAACCCTCATTACGCAGCAGTTATCCCCTGAAAACAGAATTTATCAGTTCGCTTCAACTGCGCCCGGAACATATAATAAAATGAATATAGGCAGATTTGTTAAATCATTTAAAGCATTCGGCGGAGACGGAAAGGAAATCGAGGCAAAACAGCAATCCGTTAATCAATGGTCATTGAGCGATCCCGAGAAAGTAAAGAAAATAGTTTATCAAATTGATGATACCTGGGACTACCCGGCGGACAGCAGCTGGATTTACCCGATGTGCGGATCTGCGGTTGATACAAACTATGTCGTAATCAATGGTCAATGTGTTTTCGGATATTTTCACGGCATGCAGTCAGAACCGATTGAAGTAAAAATTGAATATCCGGATACATGGACCCTGGGAACTGCGCTTTCTATGAATGAAGACGGTTATTATGAAGCCGAAGATTATGATCAGATTGTAGATTCACCCATGCTGCTTGGAAAACTTACTAAGGCATCTGCGGAAATTTCCGGTGCGGATATAGAAATTTATACTTATTCTAAAACCGGGCTGCTTGAATCGGGAGATATCCTTACCTCGGTTGAAAATATTCTAAAAGCTGAAGATAAATTTACAAACGGACTGCCTGTAGATCATTATACTTTTCTCTTTCATTTTGAAAATCTGAGCGCCGGAGCCTGGGAGCATTCATACAGCTCCTTTTATGTATTCAGGGAAGATTCATTGGACAAGCTGAATAAACAGGGATTCAACGACTATATTGCACATGAGTTTTTCCATATCGTAACTCCGCTTAATATTCACAGTGAGCTGGTCGAGAAATTTAATTTTGAAAAACCGGTTATGTCAAAACATCTCTGGTTATATGAAGGAGTTACGGAATGGGCATCCCACATAATGCTCCTCAGGGATTCGCTGATGTCTATAGAAGATTATGAGCATATGCTTCAGCAAAAAATGAATCAATATCAAGGTTATAATAATAATATCAGTCTGACTTATCTTGGTGAGCATTCCGCGGAGATGTCCGATCAGTATCCGAATATTTACATGAAAGGAGCCCTGGCTGCAGGTCTCCTCGATATCCGTTTGCTAGAACTTTCAAATGGAAAGAAGGGATTAAGAGAAGTAATAAATGAACTTGCAGAAGTTTACGGACCTAATCGTTCTTTTAGTGAAAAAACTTTTTTCGATGATTTTATTGATATGACTTATCCTGATATAAAGGATTTCATTGAAAAATATATTGCCGGCACCGAGCCTCTTCCTATTAAAGAATATTACAATAAGATCGGGATTAATTATATGGAACAAGGCTCTTACGACAGCAGCAATGTCTCTCTCGGAATCCATGTTGGTTTTGATAAAGGCAGCTTTATTGTTGCGAAAGTTTCAGAAGATTCTCCGAATTATTCCATATTCAAGTCAGGAGATATAATTAACAGGGTGGAAGGTAAAGAGGTTACACTTGAAAATATTCAGCAGCTGATTTCTGATGTCAGAAAGACAAAGAAAGTCGGCGATTCGTTGAAAATGACTATTATAAGAGACGGCAATCCTGTCGATCTAAATTTAGTTCTCACTGCAGCAAGACAAAAAAATATTTTTTCAGTTAATGAAAATGCAGCCGCGGCCCAGGTTGCTCTAAGAAATATCTGGCTTAGAAATTTATAAGAGTTTTCTATTATAAATCTCGTATAATCCTACTCGAAGAAGATGCGGTTCGATTAAGATTAAGAGTACGATTAAGATTAAGGCAAAACTCGTAATCGTAATCCTACTCGTAATCGTAATCCTACTCGTAATGCTTCCGTTGGAAAAAGTAAGCCAGGCGCATGAAAAACTTGATTCAGGACACGGCAGAGGAAAGATTGTTTTAAAAATAGCAGAAAATTAATTAGAAGAAAAAAATTCAGCTTGTGTCTGATCCTGTAATTATACAATTTTATTTATTCCGTTATCCTTTCGTAATAATTGAAATTTATCTTTTCACATCAAGAATAAAAAATTAATTGAGGTTAAACATGAAAAGCTTATTTGTTTTAGGATTTATGCTCCTGTTTTTATTCGGCTGCAGCGAGGCAAATTCATCGGATGTGAAGAAAGGGAAAGATCCGAAAAAGAATAATAAAATAACCAGCGTTTCCGGGAAAACAGAGACTGCTGTTTTTGCGGGCGGATGCTTCTGGTGCATGGAAGAGCCTTTTGAAAATGTTGACGGCGTTATTTCCGTAACTTCCGGTTTTTCCGGAGGCAAGGAAAAGAATCCTGCTTACAGCCAGGTTTCCAAGGGAGAAACCGGCCACCGCGAATCGGTGAAGATTGAATTTGATCCGGAAGTGTTAAGCTACTCCGAGCTGCTGGATATATACTGGAAAAATTTCGATCCGACTGATGCAGGAGGATCATTTCACGACAGAGGATTACAGTATCAATCGGCTGTATTTTATAACGGCGATATACAGAAGGAAATAGCTGAGGTTTCCAAAAATCAGTTGAATAAATCCGGAATATTTAATAAACCGGTAGCAACAAAGATTATTAAGCTTACAGCATTTTATCCGGCTGAAGAGTATCACCAGGATTATTACAAAAAGAATCCTGAAGATTACCATAAGTACAAAAAGGGATCAGGAAGGGAGGATTTTATTAAAAACACCTGGAGCTTTTCCGCCGCCGAAAAGTATAAAAAACCCTCTGATCCAATGCTGAAAGTACAGCTGACCGATCAGCAGTATTATGTTACGCAGAAAAACGGAACTGAGCGGGCATTCAGCAACGATTACTGGAATAATCATGATGAAGGAATTTATGTTGATGTAGTTTCGGGTGAACCATTATTCAGCTCAAGAGATAAATTTGATTCCGGTACCGGCTGGCCGAGCTTTACAAAACCGGTCGATTCTAGATTTATAATAAAGAAAATTGACGGTTCTTTAGGCATGGAGAGAGTCGAGGTGCGAAGCAAGTACGGTGATTCACATCTTGGGCATCTATTTTATGACGGACCTGAACCGACTCGGATTAGGTACTGCATGAATTCCGCTGCC
>CAYSGP010000203.1:0-4154 GCA_964430095.1 uncultured Ignavibacteriaceae bacterium | reverse complement strand
TTGGTAGCGTTGGTGAAATAATGACGCGCATCAATCAGATCAGTTCGGAAATTTCATTTACAACACTCTGGTCGACATCAGGGGATCCTTCACTAAATGGGATGCTGGTAAATTGGGCTGGAATTGTATTGGGTTTGGGGTTCGTTCTTTCTTTTGGATATTGGACAACTGACTTCCTTGTTGTACAAAGAGCATTTAGTGCAAAAAACCTGAAGACTGCAAGAATGACGCCTATTTTAGCTTCTTTTTTCAAGATGGCTATCCCTTTTTTAGTAATATTTGCGGGCCTCATCGCAATAGTACTTGCAAATGACCCTAATTCAGGTTTTAAACTTTTATCTGATGGGAATCAAATTAATTATGATTCTGCGCTGCCGCTTTTAATTGCCAGATATTATCCGGCAGGACTTGTAGGCTTAGGAGTTACTGCCCTGCTGGCAGGCTTTATGGCAGGTCAAGCAGGAAATATAAGTGCATTCAACACGGTGTGGACTTACGATATTTACAAATCCGTCATGAACAGGAATGCTTCCGATACTCATCTTTTATGGATGGGAAGAGCAGCTACAATTGTTGGAGTTTTCATCAGTTGATTACAGCTTATTGGGCAAAAAGTTTTCCAAGCATTATGGATTATATGCAGGCTATATTTTCCTGGGTTAACGCTCCCCTTTTTGCGACAATGCTGCTCGGAATGTTTGTCGTCTGGATTACTCCGAACGGTGCTTTCTGGGGACTTGTTCTGGGAATGGGTTCTTCCTTTACACTCTATCTTGCCGCCAAGTTTAACTGGATAAGCGCAAGCATAATAACTTTATCCGACGTTTCAAGCGATATGGCCGTGAATTTCTGGAGAGCTTGGTGGGCATGGCTTATCTGCTTCGTTGCAACTATAGTTATCAGCTTATTCACAAAGAAAAAACCGAAGGAGGAGCTGGTAGGATTAGTAAAAGGATTAACTCCGAGCACTGTTGATAAAGAAAGTAAATTATACCAGAAACCTGAATTCTGGGCTATAATTTCTTTAATCATTTTTGCCGTATTAAATATTTATTATTGGTAAGGAGAGAATCATGAAACCAATCTGGTATTTTGTAGGCCTGATTTTATTCATTATGGGCATGCTATTAATGGCTGCAGGGCTAATATCCTTGTCGTCTCCGCCTGAAATTAAACCGGTTCTATACGAGTTGCACTCAAACATCTGGTGGGGAGCTATTATGATGATCGTTGGTTTGATATACATTTTAAAAAATAGGAAAATAAAAATCGAATAACACTCAAAAATGATACTGGATAGGTGAGGTTGTGTATAAATCTCACCTTTCCAAAATATGAGTCCTACCTCACGAATGTACAAAGTAATCTTTAATTCAATAGCTTTTTTAATGATTTAATATTAGTTTTTCTTTCCAAATCATACCAACTCATAAATAAAAGCTTATCCTGGAGCAATGAATACAGAAGAAACAATTATATCAAATCGTCTCGAAGAAGAAAACCGCAGGCTGAGAGCTGCCGTTGAAGAGCTTTCTATTTTAAACGACATCGCAACTGCTATTACATCTACGCAATCAATAGAACAAATAATAGAATTAATTGTTAAAAAATGTGTTAAATACCTAAAGGTTGAGCAAGGAGCTGTAATGCTTCTTGATGAAAAAGATCAGCAAAATCCTTTTCATACAATGATCCGGAGGCAGGATTCTATATCAAATCTACTCCCCTACCGCCTGGATGCACAGATAACCGGCTGGATGCTGAAAAATAAGAATTCTTTAATGATTAATAATTTTGAAAGCGATACAAGATTTAATTTTGTATCCCGCCAGAATCAATCCACCGATAAAAATTTCCCGGTGAAGTCTCTCTTAAGTGCACCTATGCTTCTGAAAGGTAAACTCATCGGATTATTAACCGTTTTTAATAAACGTACTTTAACCGGATTTACAAATGACGACCAGAGACTCCTTGGGATAATTGCCGCTCAATCTGCTCAGGTAGTCGAAAATGCAAGACTATATCATGAAGAACAGGCATTGATTCATTTACAGGAAGAAATGAAGCTTGCCTATGAAATTCAAGTGGATTTATTGCCGAAATCCCAGCCTAAAATAAAAGGATATCAAATTGCCGGGAAAAGCATTCCGGCAAAAGAGGTTGGAGGCGATTATTATGACTTCATCTCTATTGATGATAACCATCTTGCTTTCTGTGTCGGAGATATATCCGGTAAAGGTATCCCGGCTGCATTATTAATGGCCAATCTTCAGGCAACTTTGCGCGGACAGACATCATTCGGCAAATCGTGTAAAGACTGCCTCTTCTTTACCAATAATATGTTATTTCATAGTACCGCTACAAGTAAATTTGCCACGCTGTTTTACGGTATATTAAATACTGAGACTAACCAAATAACTTACTGCAATGCCGGACATAACAATCCTTATTTAATTGCTGTTGACGGAACAATGACAAAGCTAAGCATCGGCGGAATGATTGTCGGTATTATGCCCGGTGCTCTTTATGATGAATCTTCGGTTAATATAAATCCGGGCGAGCTTCTGATCTTATTTTCTGATGGAATAACCGAGGCTATGAACAGCGCTGATGAAGAATTCGGGGATACAAGATTGACAGATATTGTTTTAAAAAACAGAAAAGAAGCTGCGGAAGATATAATCGATCTTATTCTTAAAGAAGTGAAATTGTATACCGGCAGCTCGCCTCAAATGGATGATATGACTGTTGTTATTATAAAAAGAGAAACTTAAAAATTCATTAAATACATTTCTTTGTCTTTAACATTTCCTGAGATTTTATAGTAAGCTTTTCCTTTTTAAAGGAGGAAATATGATGTTTATGCGTTTTCTGCAGTTTAAATTAAATCCGGATTTTCTTTCCGAATTTGAAAAGTTTTATGAAAATGATGTTTTACCCCAGCTTCAAAAAATTCCCGGATGCCTGTTTGCCGGATTAATCAACAGCAAACCGGAAGAAAATGAATTTGCCTCGCTTACATTTTGGGAAAACCAGGAACAGGCTGAGGACTATGAACGCAGCGGAGTATTTGAAAGTCTGGTTAATAAAGCCAGGCCATTTCTCTCCGAAAGCAGTGAATGGAAAATTCATCTTTCGGATAAAATGGAACTGGAATATGCCCCTGTAGCTGAAGAACCTACGATAAAAAAATATTCTGTTGCCGATAAAGGTTCCGAAAAAATCGATGGTCAAATCCCGGAGATGTATATCAGAATAGTTTCAATTAAAATACAACCCGGAAAGCTCAATCAATTCAAAGAATTATATCATAATAAAGTAATCCCGACTCTCAAATCTACCCCGGGCTGCAGGCATATATTCCTTACTCAAAGCATCCAGGAGGAGGATGAATTTATTTCATTAACTATCTGGAATAGTAAAAGAGATGCTGATGCGTACGAGGCAAGCGGGAAGTTTGCAGAACTGAATGAACAGCTAAGGGAAACATTTTCGCAATTCTATTTATGGAAAATGCAGCTTGAAAAAGATTATAGTGCAAAAGTAAAAACTTCGGAAGATATGAAAGTTGGAAAATATAATCTTGTTGCAGGGAAAAGCTTTTTATGACCGTCCGCCGAAGCCGTTAAATTAATTTAAAAAATATTTTATGATAGGAAAAACAATTCTACATTACAGAATATTAGAAAAGCTCGGCGAAGGCGGGATGGGTATAGTCTATAAAGCTGAAGATACGAAACTTAAACGTGAAGTAGCAATAAAATTTCTTCCTCACTATATCTCAGGCAATGAAGAAGAACGGAAACGGTTTGAAATAGAAGCTCAAGCTGCAGCATCTCTTAATCATCCGAATATTTCCACAATTTATTCAATTGAAGAAACAGACGATAATGTCTTTATCGTTATGGAATATATAAATGGAAAAGAATTAAAGTCCTTTGTAGATAAGGATGGCCATGCGTCTCTACATATAAAAGATGCAGCTGATTATGCAATTCAAATTGCAGAAGGATTAGAAGCGGCTCATAAAAAGGGTATTGTTCATAGAGATATAAAATCCCAGAATATTATGATAACTGATGATGGCAAAGTTAAGATAATGGATTTTGGATTGGCAAGGATTGGGAAAGGTGCTCAGGTAACAAAAGTTGGTT
>CAYSGP010000202.1:0-2938 GCA_964430095.1 uncultured Ignavibacteriaceae bacterium | reverse complement strand
CATTAAGGAGAGTACCGACGATTGTCCTAACCATTCCGTGCAGAAATCTATCGCCTTCTATCAGGAAAGATATAAATCCTCTAGTTTCTTTCCAATATGCAATATCAATAGTGCAGATTTTATTTACAACTTCCCCGGATCTCTTGCAAAAAGAAGTGAAATCATGTTTGCCTAAAATTAGTTTTGACAGATTATTCAGAGCTGTAATTTCCAACCCGCTGCTGTAAAAGAAAGAGTAAGGATATAAAAAAGGAGATTTATAAGTTGATATTAAGTAAATGTAGCTTCTTTTTTTTGCGTCAAAACGGGCATTAAAATTTACAGCAGCTTCTTCAATTTTAAGAATAGAGATGTCTGAAGGCAGAATAGAATTGAGTGAATACCGGAATTTACTAAGATCAAAATTCTTTTCGGTTTTGAAATTTGCCGTCTGCCCGACTGCATGAACACCGGCGTCGGTTCTTCCCGATCCGATAAGATTTACTTTTTCTTTTAAAATTACTTCTATTGCATCGGTAATTTTCTGCTGAATGGTTGAAGAATTTTCCTGGATCTGCCAACCAGAATAATTTGTCCCGTCATACTGAATTGTCAGCTTAAAATTTTTCAAAAACAGACCTTGAAAGTTAAATTTTAAGGTGTTGTGATATAATTAAAGATCATCATAAAATATAAAATTTAAATTGGTTCGAAAATTAACAAAATATTGAATCAATTCAGCGGAGTGTATTCAATGCTTTGGACAATATTTGCAATGCTAGTGACTTTGTGGGTAATAGGACTTATGAACCAGTTTAAATTAGGAGGATTGATTCATCTTCTGGTTGTTTTCGCGTTGGCAGCTGTTATTCTTCGGTTTATAACAAGAAGGAGAAGACTCTAACAAATTAATCCTTTTTCATTTACTTCCACCAGATTTTCAGGAGCAAATTGTGCCGCGAGTTTATTCTTATCGCCGGCTAAAACAGTTATCATCTGATCTGGGAATATATTCTCTAAGGAAGCCTGGTTCACCTGCTCTATTGAAACGCGCCTGAGCTTTTCAATGTATGTCTGGAAATGATTATCATGAAGCTGATGTATAAACATTCTCGATATAGCGGAAGCAATTTGTGAATTTGTTTCAAAATTTGATGGGAATTTTCTGATAATTGAGGACTTAGCAAATTCAATTTCTTCCTGCTTTACTCCATTTCTGATCTTATTAAGCTCGTTAAATAATTCCTTGACTGCATCGGCAGTATTTTCTGCTCCTACCGATGTTGATACAATAAAGTACGCGCACTCCTTGTAATAATAAAAACTTGAAGATGCACCGTAAGTATACCCTTTTTTTTCCCTCAGATTTAAATTTATTCTGCTCGAAAATTGACCGCCTAAAACCGTATTTAAAATCATTTTCGGGAAAAAATCATAATCATTCCTTTTGGAAGAAACGTGCCCGATCCTGATTTCAGTTTGTACCGAATTCTCCCTGTTTATGAAATATATTTTCTGCAGGCCCTGATCTTCCTGTATACTTACCGGAATCTGTTTTACATCTTTTGCTTTCCAGTTTTGGAAATAATAATTTATTTTTTCTTCCAGCTCCGGCCGGGTTATATCACCTGCTGCAATCAACGCTGATTTATTAGGTGCAAAATAATTTTCATAAAAAAGCCTTATGTCCTCGTTTGAAATCTGACGGACATTCTCTTCATAGCCTAAGATGGGGTAAGCATAAGGATTTTCTTTCCCGAAGAGCAGATAATCGAAAGCGGTATTTGCCATTTCATCGGGATCATCCTTCATCTGCAAAATTCTTGTGAGAACTTTCCTCTGCTCTCTTTCATAATCTTCCTTTAACAGGCGGGGACTGGTAATAATTGCTGCAAGAAGGCTCAAAGATTTTTCATAGTTTTCCTTTAAAGTTCTAAGAGAGAAATAAATGCAGTCGCTATTGCATCTGATATCGAAATTCGAACCGAGAAGTTCAAATTCATCGCTCAGCTCCAATGCCGAGTACTTGCCCGCTCCCTCGTCTATCATCATCGAAAAAAGGTTTGCCAATCCTTTTTTGGCCGGCTGATCAAATTTACTCCCTGATTCTGATACAATATTTAAACGCAGAATAGGCAAATTGTGCCTTTCCACAAAATAAACCGTCAAACCGTTTTCAAGCTTGAATATTTGTATCCGAGGGACAATGAAATCAAGCTCTTCGGAAGGAAGCGGCTTTATGCTGCGGTAATTTTCCATTTCATTTTTTCTTTTCTTTTGGTAAAATGTGCAGCTCAAGATGAGGTTTAGCCAGGTATTTTCCCGCTATTGCAGGAACAACTTCAATGTTTACTTCTTCATACCGGTTAAGATCATAATTAAATGAATTCGGTTCGCCCAGGTAGAAATTATAAAAATTCAATTGGTCGGCAAGAGAATCAACATTCTGCAGAGAGTAAATAAAACCCGATTTTATTCCGTTTTTTGATCTTAATAATTCTCTTTCAGTTACACCTTGCTTTCTTACCTCGTCTAATACTTCGAAAATCTTTTGCTTTAAAGTTGTTAAAGCTATTCCCGGCCTGGCAGTTGCAATAATCATAAAATGTCCTCCGAATTTTCCGGAGTACTGAAAGGCAGTAACATCCTGCGCTATTTCGTGATCATAAACAAGAAATTTATACAAACGGGAATTTTTGGATCCGCTCAGGATATCCGCAAGAATATCCAAAGCAGCATCGTCCTTGCCGAATGCTTTATCGCTGTGCCATGCTAAATAAATTCTCCCGAGATTTACATTATCTTCATAACTAATAAATTTGTCTTCGCTTAATTCGGTATTTGAAGGATTCAAAGGCTGCAGAGAATTTTGTGAGGGAAGTCCGTCAAAATACTTTTCAATCAGATCTTTTCCTCTTTCAGGATCAAAATGACCGGAGAGAACCAATGATGCATTTGA
>CAYSGP010000201.1:0-7887 GCA_964430095.1 uncultured Ignavibacteriaceae bacterium | reverse complement strand
CAAGCATATCTGGAAACAAACTCATCCGAAATTTCTTTTAATTTTACCCCTACGGAAACCGTCCCTTTTTCAGTAAACTTTACGGCATTCCCTAATAGATTTATGAAAATTTGTTTCAATCGTATTGCATCCCCTACTAATCGAATAGGCATGTCTTTGGGTATATCGGCAGAAATGTTTAATCCCTTTTCATTTGCTCTGCTTCTTACTATTGAAACGGACTCATTAAGCATAGTCTCCAGATCGAATTCTGTTTCAACCAGCTCCATTTTTCCCGCTTCAATTTTTGAAAGATCGAGAATGTTGCTGATAATTTCCAGCAATGATTCCGCAGATGTTTTTGCATCGGCTACAAACTGCTTTAACTCCTCTTTATTCTTATATGCATCGCTTTCAATTAAATTCAGAAGACCAATTACTCCGTTTATAGGTGTCCTTATTTCATGACTCATATTTGCCAAAAACTGGCTTTTTATTGAATTAGCTTTTAATGCGTCTTTTGCAAGCTGATCCGATTTCGCTTTTTCTTTTCTTAAAGCAATCTCAGCTTTTTTTCTTTCTTCTTCTGCTCCGATTTGTTCCGATATATCCCTTATATTTCCTTCAAAATAGATTTCACCGGCTTCATCTTTCAAAATCCTATCATCAAGCTTGACAATAATTGCAGTTCCGTCTTTCTTCTTTAAACTTAATTTATAGTTATGGACGGCATTTTCCTTCCGGAGCAGCTTAATCAGCTTATCCCGGTCGGCATGATCTAAAAAAATATCATTATCTATATTAAGTTTCAGCAGCTCTTCCATATCGCTGTACCCGAGCATCTTTATTAATGCAGGATTGGCAATAATAAATTTTCCTTCCGGAGTTGTTTGAAATATTCCTTCAATTGAATTATCAAAAATAGATTTGTATTTTTTTTCAGACTGGCGGACGATGTATGATTTCTCCGCAAGTTCCAATCTTAATTTAAAATTAACTGAACTTCCGATAATCGAGATTAAACTTAAGAACAGCACAAACACTACTGTTTCATAAATATTGTTCAAGTAGAAAATGCTCTTCCCGTTTAATAAAACTGCCGCTGCAAAAACGATTACATAATAAACAGATACAATTATCTGATTTTTTACCTCCCAGCTGAGGAACAATGCAGATGTGAATATAAGAAGAGTTATAATCTGCACATTTACTAGTAACGTTGAAGGAATGAGATAAGTGATAAATCCTGAAGAAACAATAATTACTGTAAGAAGCGAATGAACCATAATAACGGGTTTTTTTGCACCATAAGAGGTATAAAGCAATAAAAGGATTAAAAAGGCTGCGCCTGCAGCAGATAAGCGGATTACAAAAATTTGAGAAGTAAACTCGGAAAAGTATCGAACTTCAAAAATGAGGGCAAACAGGCTGTAAACTCCTATTAATAGAGCAATTATCTTTAAGGGAGTGAGCAGATGTTCTTTGGCTTTTTTAATTAAATGCAGATATTTTTGTTTGGAAAAAGCTTTTTTAGTGAAAATAGTTCCAGACAAACTTACCTCTTCTAATTACATGTAATTTATTCTCCAATAATGGTTGATTTCTAAACTTTAGCTTATAATCGGAGAATTTCAAATTTTTCTGCTAATACGAGATAAAATCATGCCAGTATGCTCTTTTTTTTAAATATTCATTTATATTTATTTTTTTTTTAGATTTGCTTTTGATAATAAATTTTAAGGGAACTGTTTTAACCGGATATTTGAAATAACTAAGAAATTATGATATGAATGAGGTTAATTTAAAAATATGGGGGTCTATGCCGAAGCGGGGTTCTGAATAAGTGGCAGATTTTTTCTATTCTATTGATGTTAGTGTTCTTTATTTCTTCAACCATACTCTCTCATCCGGTTTTCTGAATAAATTTTTTTCTATCATAACCAATGTAAATAATTGGTATATAGCCTACTTTATTCTACTTGGTATATCTTTTTTTAAAGGGGGGAAAAAAGGGAAAATTGCGGCAGCCGGAATATTAATTTTAATTATTTTTTCGGATCAAATCAATCACAAGGTATTGAAAGAAATATTTTTAAGAGTAAGACCATGTATGACTTTGAATGATATTATTACTCCATTAGGATGCGACGGTAATTATTCATTTCCTTCAAACCATGCTGTAAATAATTTTGCCGCTGCTTGTTTTTTTTACAGATTTTTTCCGAATCTTAAATGGCTGCTGTTCGGTACGGCTTCACTAGTGGCAGTTTCCAGAATATATCTTGGACTGCACTATCCGTCAGATGTTATTGGCGGTGCGGCATTAGGCTGCTTATTTGGTTACCTTTTTTCTCTTGCAGCTGTTAAAACAGATGAATTCATTAAGAATAAAACAAAAAATCCAACTATTAAACTTTAATGAATATTACAGGTAAGAAAAAAGAATTAATTACAATCAGGGAAGCAACATATAAAGATACATCTTTAATCTTGTCATTCATTAAAGAACTAGCCGAGTATGAAAAATTAGCAGCATCAGTTACTGCCACAGAAGATTTAATACTGCAGAATGTTTTTGGAAAAAATAAGTATGCCGAAGTTATTATCGCAGAATACAACGGTGAACCTGCCGGTCAAGCTCTCTTCTTCCATAACTTTTCAACGTTTCTGGGAAAACCGGGAATTTATCTGGAAGATCTTTATGTAAGGCCGCATTTAAGGGGTAAAGGAATAGGAAAAGCTTTATTATTATATCTGATTGATCTGGCAAAAGAAAGGAACTGCGGAAGAATTGAATGGGCTGTACTTGATTGGAATACACCTTCTATAGAATTTTATAAAAGCATGGGTGCGGTTTTAATGGAAGAGTGGAAAATATTCAGGCTTACCGAGGACAAATATGAAAAATTAATTAAACAACAGTTAAATCTTTAACAGCTGCATAAATTATATAAAACATGGAAAATAAAAATAACAGAAGAGTTGTTATAACGGGAATGGGAGGAGTAACGCCGATAGGACAAACATTATCCGAAATCTGGGACTCAATCATTCATTGTAAAAGCGGTGCTGCAACCATTACAAGCTTTGATACTTCCAAGCTGGATACAAAATTTGCCTGTCAGCTGAAAAATTTTAATCCGGTCAATTATATTGATAAAAAAACTTCCCGCAGATTGGATCCTTATGCTCAATATGCATTAGCTGCAGCCGCTTTGGCAATTAAAGACAGCGGAATTGATTCAGCCGATCTTTCCGAAACGGAACGGGCAAAGATCGGGGTTATCTTCGGAAGCGGAATCGGGGGAATTCAAACCTTTTATCAACAGTCGGTGATAAATTATTCTGAAGGTCCCGGCAGGATATCGCCTTTCTTTATTCCCATGCTTATACCGGATATTGCAGCAGGATATATCTCCATTCAGTACGGCTTCAGAGGGCCAAACTACTGCATTGTTTCAGCTTGTGCAACATCAAATAATAATATGATTGATGCATATCTTCTTATCAAACAGGGAATATCGGATATTATTGTTTCAGGGGGGAGTGAAGCATCAGTTAATGAAATCGGGATCGGCGGATTTAATGCTTCAAAAGCTTTATCAACCAGAAATGATTCCCCTGAAACCGCCAGCCGCCCGTTCGATATTACCCGGGACGGTTTTATAATGGGAGAAGGAGCGGGTGCTTTAATTTTTGAGGATCTTGAACATGCAAAAAAGAGAAGTGCAAAAATTTATGCCGAGATGATCGGTATGGGACTTTCAGCAGATGCTCATCATATTACTGCTCCTCACCCTCAAGGAATGGGAGCAGTAAATGCAATGCAGATGGCTTTGGAGAATGCCGGAATAAAACCGGAAAATATTGATTACATTAACATGCACGGCACTTCAACGCCGCTCGGAGATATCAGCGAAACAATTGCAATTAAGAAAGTTTTCGGCGAGCATGCTTATAAAATGAGTTTATCATCTACAAAAAGCATGACAGGCCACCTGCTCGGAGCAGCAGGCGCCGTTGAAGCAATCGCTTCCATATTAGCAGTTAATAACGATATTATTCCTCCAACCATTAATTTTGAGAATCCTGATCCCGAATGCGATCTGGATTATACTTTTAATAAACCTGTCGAAAAAAAGATAAATATTGCATTAAGCAATGCCTTCGGCTTCGGAGGACATAATACTTCGGTTTTATTTAAGAAGTTTGAAGAATGACAACACTTTTAACTTAATTTTTTTGACTTTTGACTTTTTACTTTTTAATGTTATCCCTTAGTTTTTACACATATTTCTAATTAAAAAATCGATAAATTTACCAAAGGAGTAAACGCTTATGGGCAAAGGCGACAAAAGAACTAAACGCGGGAAAATCTTTAAAGGAAGCTACGGGAAATTCCGGCGGAGAAAGAAAGAAGTTAAAATACAGCAGCCTAAACCAAAGGAGAAAGAAGAAAAAACAGAGTAAAAAATTAAGCTTTTGATTTTTTATTTCTCGATAGATTCACTCCGCTTAAACAATCTGTCGATGGAGGCGCAGCTATGCAAACAGAATTTGATAAGAATAAAACTAAGATCAGTTTAAAAGAATACGAGAATAAGTTATACATTGATCCGCAGTTTGGGAATGAACAATACAGCTCAACCATTAATTATGCGGTATTCACAAGCAAATGGAATATTGAAGATGTCAAGGAAGATTACAGTGTAAAAATTGTGCATCCTACCGGCGACAGCATTATTCTCTCATTCAATACGTTTAAAGATAAGCTTGCTTTTGTACAGAACATCTACTCTTCACAGCATATAAAACAAACCGGCAAAGGACACAATCTTGAAAGCCTGGCAAACCTGAATCTTTTATATGCCGAACAAAACAGCCGCGAGGAAAATATCTTTATTACTGCCTTTAGTCTTTTAAGAACTATTGCAGCCGAGCATCTTCTCCCGAAAATAAACTTCGAAAAATTTATTAAAAAGGTAGTATCGATCTTTAAAAAAGGGCAGTTCGCCAGCTGGTAGAAAATAACTTAATTATTCTTTTATCATTAACTCAGTAATTGCTTCCGCTAGATATCTATTAAACATCTCCCTATTCTCAAGCATCGGGAAATGTCCAATCCCTTTGATTATCTTAACAGAAAAATCAGCAATCTTTTTATTTGCTTCGGCATTTGTAGGATATAGATCAGTATTTATTGAAATAATAGGAATCCGAAGATCTTTAATATTGTCGGCTTGATCATATGCAAAAAGGTGCTCGAAGGTGCTGATTACTTTCTCAGGCCGGGCATTAATAAAGTCGTACTCAACTTTTGAGACTACCTCTGTATCTGCTTTTTGAGGAAACATTTCCGATACTAAATTTTCCGAAGCTTTTCTAAAATCAGTTTTAAAGCCTTCGATATATTCATCTATCTCTTCCTTCGGATATCCTGCCCGCAGTTCGTGATAGGTATCCACACCGATTAAGCCTTTTACTTTTCCTTTCAGGATACGAGCGGCTTCAATTATAACAGCTCCTCCCATTGAATGCCCGATAAGAATAATTTCTTTTAGATCTAAATTATTTACAACAGATGCAACATCTTCACCATAAGCTTGAACCGTATAATCTTTCCTTGTGCCGGATTCGCCGTGCCCAGCTAAATCAAGTGCAGCTACTTTATATTTTTTCGAAAATTCTTCTATTTGGCTGTTCCAATATGTTTTATTAATATTTAATCCGTGCACAAAAACGAGCGCCGGGCTCCCTTTCCCTGCTTCGATGTAAGAAATTTCAACACTATCGTTTGAATATGCCATTCCCATTTCAATCTGACAAAAAGAAATAATATTAAATTTTAAAATTATGATTGCTGCCGGTAAAAGAATTTTTTTATTCATTGAAATCAGTATGATTAAATAAGAATTTTTACTTTAAAGGTTCATTAAAAATCTCGTCCGGAATACCCTGGTTGACTTTATAATTTGAATAAGAAATATAAACCTTTCCCCTTACCGGCTTGTTTCTCTCCTTTTTTAATTTCTCCTGGGAGTCACTGTTGAGTTCACCGCTTATTCCGGGCGGCAGGTTAAGTCCTTCCATGTCAAAAGAGAATATCATTTCACTTGGAAGAGGATATTCTGCATTGGGCTTATATTTAAGATTTATTGAGAAAGTCCCTTCACTCTTTGTTGTTGTTTCCAGTTTTCTTATTAAACTTTCATCACTATCAATAAACAAAGTTGTTAAGATTACATTCCCTTCGCCTAGGGGAATTATTTTAATAACGGATACTTTATTCCCGTCGATTGTATCATCTTTTTCATAAATGGAAGTATATTTTTTTCCGAGCAATCCGGAAGGAGAAAAATCCAAACCATCCTTCGGTATCAGGGCAAAAGTCTCCGACTGGATATGAATTTTATCCGGCTGCTTGAAATATATTTTCGCTTTACTCTCCGGAGCCTTGATGAATTCCACATCGACTTTAATTCTAACATCAACCTGGTAGTCTTCCACATTATCAAATTTTTCCAGCAGTTTTCGCAGGATTATATCAGGATCTCTTTTCTGGGGGAACAAAACTCCGGTTAAAATTAAAAAAACTAGAATTATTTTTCGCATTTCAGCTTAGAATGTCCTTTTTATTGAAAATATATACAGTTGCCGCAAAGAAGATTGCAGAATGGCTCAAGAGAATTAATGCCGATTCCAGAATCTCTTTCAAATTCAGAGGATTGTCGAACAACAGCCTCCAGGAGTTCATATATGTAGTAAAAAGGTATGGTCTTATTGATTGAAAAAATTCTACATTAATTGCAGAAATTATTATAAAAATAATTATGATAGCCATTGTAGAGACTATCGGACCGATTGCATTTTCAACAAGAGAAGAGAACAAAAATGCCAGTCCGGCTACGACCGACATGCTTAAGGATGCAAATGCGTAAGCTGCTAAAAATCTCCAGAAAACATCTCCTCTTTCAAAGATGATTATTCCACTGCTCTTAAGTACAATTAGTTCCCCAGTACCGAAAATTAAAATTCCCAGTCCAAGGCTCATTACTGCTAAAAACAGAACCAGGAGATTTGTGTAAAAAATTCCCGCAAAAAATTTTGAACATATTATTTTAAACCTTGAGACCGGCCTGGTAATTATAATTCTGTATGTTCCTGCCGTAGCTTCCCCGGCTAAAAGATCGCCGGCAACCAGTGCAATAAGAAAGGGAATATGCACAACCAGACTGTTTAAAATAACGTAGGATATTAAATATCCGTTAAGCAGATTGCCGACAAATATAAAAGACTGCTTAAGATTCCTTGTCATATAATCAATCGAGTGTTCTCCTTCAATCATCATTGCAATATGAATTATAGGTATCAAAACGCCGATTGCGATAAAGCTGATATAGGTCCGCCATTTTTTAAATATTTTGTAGATCTCTATTTTTATTAAGGTCAGCATTATTATCCGGCAGATTCAGTTATATTTAAAAAGAATTCTTCCAGGGAGCGTTTTGGAACAATCGCTTTAACGTCTACCGCATTCTCCACAAAATAGCGGTTGAGCGGCGGAATTTCATCCGTTGTTATATTAAAAATCAATTTATTATCAACAACGGAATCGAGCTTTGAAAACCAGATTTTATCCTGTATAAGGTTTTTCGCTTTGTGGGGATCATTTACCTCAAATGTAACTTTCAGATCTGCCGTATTTAAAAGATCTTTCACTTCTCCTTCAATTATAGTCGCTCCTTTATTTATTATTATCATCCTATTTGCCACAAGCTCAACTTCATAAAGGATATGAGATGAAAGGAATATTGTTTTCTTTTCATCTTTACTAAGATGAATTATGAGATCCCTGATTTCCTTCATTCCCTGGGGATCAAGACCGGTTGTAGGTTCATCAAGTATTAT
>CAYSGP010000200.1:0-2667 GCA_964430095.1 uncultured Ignavibacteriaceae bacterium | reverse complement strand
AAAAGACATTTGGAAGAATTATAAATGAAATTAAAATTCTAGAAAAGAATTCGGGGTAGGAAACCCCACCACCTTCCTCCCCTTTATAAAAGGGGAGGACGAACCGTTTTTAAAAACAAAATGAACTCAGAAAAAATATATTCATACCTGCCGCTGTTTCTTCAGAATACAGCGCTTAGGATAAAGAGCAGCAGGATAAAGAAAGTCCGGTATTCGCCTGAATTTCATTCTCTGCTGGATGAATACAACTCGATGACATTTTATTCCGAAAAGGAAATCAGGGCATTCAGGGATAAACGCATGGAAGATTTTTTCAAACTTATCAATACAAATCTTTTCTACAAAAACTCGGCTTTGAAATCGTTTGACGATTTTCAGAATCTGCAGATACTTAAAAAAGCGGATGTAAAAGAGAATACCGGATTAATTCTGAATGAAAACGGCTATCATACAATCGATGCCCATACCAGCGGCACAACCGGGAGCGGACTTATATTTAAAACATCGCTGCGGGCGCTGCAGGAACAATTTGCCGTCTGGTGGAGATACAGAATGTGGCATGGAATCCAATTCGGACTGCTCTGCGGATATTTCGGCGGGCGCCGGATTGTACCGGTAAGAGAAAAAAAGCCTCCGTATTACAGGATGGCGCCGGCATTAAATGAGCTGATGTTCAGCGGGTATCATCTAAATGAAAAGACTGCTGAAGATTATGTCCGCGGATTGAATAAATACCGTCCTCAATGGCTTCACGGTTATCCCTCCATGATCGCTTTGCTCGCTTCTTATATTCTCGATCAGAATTTAAAGATGGAGGCGGAAATAAAATGGGTGACAATCGGGACAGAGAATTTAATGCCCCACCAAAGCAATGTAATTGAAAAAGCATTCGGAGTTAAACCGCTGCAGCACTACGGGCAGGCGGAAGGAGCAGCAAACATTTCAGAATGCCCGGGAAGGAATCTTCACGTAGACGAAGATTACAGCTATGTGGAGTTTGAAAAGCTGGATGGGAATCAATTTAAAATAATCGGGACAAACTTTACTAATCCTGTTTTCCCTTTATTAAGGTATGATACAGGCGATGTTGTTACAATTACGGGAAAAACTTGCGGATGCGGAAGACCGGGGAGAGTGGTGGATGAAATTGACGGCAGATCGGAAGATTATATAATCCTGAAGGACGGGATGAAAGTCGGACGGCTGGATCATATTTTTAAAGACATGGTAAATATCGGGGAAGCACAGATACTTCAGAAGCAGAAGGGAAAAATTGAAGTAAAAGTAGTAAAGCTGAAAAATTATAGTTTGAAGGATGAATCTTTGCTTTTGAACGATCTGAGATCTTATTTAAATGATATTGAAGCAGATATCATATATGTCGACCGTATTGAAAAAACCAAAAACAATAAGCTGAGGTTTGTGGTTTCGGAAGTCAACCTCACCCCCGACCCCTCTCCTTAGTAAGGAGAGGGGCAAGGGGAGAGGCCTCCAATAAATCTTTGTAACAATACACTTCAACAGGTTTACCGAAAAACTTGAGCTATTACTAAAATTTTTTAATAGTTTTCCGGTATTAAAAGGATTTAAATATCAATTTGAAAAAAACGCTATATAAAATAAATGAATTATTAGAACGTTTAATGAAATTTTTGGAAGAAGCAGAATACTCAAAAGAAGATTTTGAAGATATTTTAGATCGGTTTAATTTAAAAAGCTCCTATTCTGAATTTAGGAATCGGATGAAATGAGAAGAAGTTCAATAAAAAATATTAAAGATTCAAAAATGCGCTATCACAAGAACCGCGCAAAATTATCTTTTGAAGAAAAAATAAAAATAATAGTCGAGCTCCAAAAAATTGATGCGGAAATGAGAAACAAAAATCGCAGCGAAATGAAACCTAAATACCATCAAATTTGGCAGATTGAATGAAATATTCATATTGTGCGGGTGTAAAAGCCGATGCAAAGAAGATGCTGAAAGATTTCAGCATGACAGCGGCGTGTGTAGTATCATCCCGAATCCCGATTTACATTGGGACAGGCTTTTTCCCGGTTCTTCCTTAGGGTGAGAGGTAATCCAAAGTGAAACAGTATTATGTTTATATTTCATCTCTCCTCTCTTTCTGTTAACCGCTATTTAAATTAATTTATATAGAACAAATTTTTTATGCTTCAGATATTACAAAATATTAAAACCGGGGAATTAAAGCTGGAAGAAGTTCCGGCTCCGCAGTGTGCGCCGGGGAATCTCCTTGTAAAATCCCATGCATCTTTAATAAGTGCGGGTACCGAAAAAATGCTGATTGAACTGGCTGTACTATTCCTGATATTGGCACTGGTCGCCTACATACTGGGTGCACGGGGCATAGCAGGGTTTTCCATGGATAATGCGAGGTGGCTGGTAATAATCTTCGTCATTATCGCCATTGTGGCATTCATATTATAACGGAACGCTGGGTGGACTAAAAAACAAAACAGGATCCGGCCTTACTACAGGATTCCTGGCACACCACCCGTTTTTCCCTCAGATTCGATCCAACGCTATCGGACAACGTGCGAAATCATAAACCATGACAAAGAGCGTTCATCCATGAATTCTTTCCAGTTACCGGAAAACCAGCAATTGCTGATCCTCATTGGCGCAATTTATATCTGCTGCATCCT
>CAYSGP010000199.1:0-3733 GCA_964430095.1 uncultured Ignavibacteriaceae bacterium | reverse complement strand
AGTCTATTAATGGTATTACAGATATAGTTAAATCAGGCAGTAAGGTAGGTATTAAAATAAATTTGACCGGGGGTTCAGGTAATGCTTCAAACCCGAACCTGAGCGGGGTAGATATTACGGAAAGCATGTGGACACATCCAGAGGTTTTGCGTGCTGTCGGCGAGCTTATTATAGATTGCGGCGTGAGCGCCAATAACATATATATTGTAGAAGCTTTATGGGATTCTTCATCATATAACGATTTCGGTTATTTAGATGTACAGAACAGCCTAGGGGCCCAGATGGTAAATCTAAACGTTAAGGAACCGTATTCAGATTTTATCGATAAGGAAGTTGGAACTAAGAAATTTTTTTATGATTCCTTTAAATTAAATCAAATATTGACCGATATAGATGTTTATGTGTCGATTCCAAAAATGAAACAACATTACGAAGCCGGAGTTACTCATTCAATAAAAAATCAGATCGGTATTGCACCAATTCAATTCTATATGATGCCGTACCAGCAGAGCTACAGATCGGCGCTTCATTTTGAAGGCGGCGATATCGGAACTCATCTGCCGCGATCAATATGCGATCTAAATCTTGCAAGGCCGGTTCATCTCGCAGTAATAGACGGGATCAAGAATGCAAAAGGAGGAGAAGGTGTTTGGAATCCCACCTTTGAGCTTACAGAAAATCACGTACTTATTGCGGGTAAAGATCCTGTTGCAGCCGACAGTATTGCCTCTTATTTAATGGGAAACGATCCTGAAGCTGAAAAATTTGATCTGCCGGATGGTATCAGACAATGCGACAATTATCTAGAATTACTGCATCAAAAAGGAGTCGGGACAAATCAAATGAATGAAATTGAAATTGTAGGCGATGGGGCCGGTTTAATTACATCGACTCAACCTGATATACAGAAAAGCATTCCAAACCGTATTCAATTGTTCCGAAATTACCCAAATCCTTTTAATCCTTCTACTTCTATTAATTTTTACCTTCCGGAAACCGAGTTCGTTTCAATAAAAATATTCAGCATATCGGGAGAAGAGATAGAAACCTTAATTGAAGGGGAAGTTCCGGCCGGGCAGCATGAACTTCACTGGACTATCCCGGTAAAAGGATTAGCATCCGGTGTTTACATTTATAAAATGCAGGCAGGCAATTTTTTTGATGCTAAGAAAATGATCTATCAAAAATAGGTTGAATGTACTTCACCCGAGTTCAACTTCTACTTTATGTTCCTTGCCGTCATTTAAGTATGGTACTATAACGCCTTCAATTAATTTTCCATCTAGGAAAATATTTTTTACCCCTTTATTCACACCTTTAGGGTTAGAAATAAAAATATTATAGAGAGTATTTCTTACTTTACGTTTTACTATAAAATTTTCCCATGAAGCTGGAATGCAAGGATCAATCAATAATCCGTTAAAATCGGGCCGGATGCCTAAAATATACTGAGAAAGAGCAACGAAGGACCATGCAACCGTACCGGTCAGCCACGAATTTTTACCTTCGCCCGGCGTTGGTGCATCCTTTCCGGCAGTCATTTGGCTGTATACATAAGGCTCGGAACGATAAGTATCAATCTGGTCTTCTTTAGTCGGAGGACATATACTTTTATAATATTCCATCGCCTGATCGCCTCTGCCGATTAAAGTTTCAGCAATCTGAATCCAGGTATTATTGTGTGTAAAGATTCCGGCATTTTCTTTATAACCCGGAGGATAAGAACTAATCTCCCCCAAATGAAGATAATATTTTTTGAATGCCGGCTGCTGGAGTATAATGCCGTTTGAAGTGGCCAAATGTTTTTTTACGCTATTTAAAGCTTTCTCTGCAAATCCATTTTTAAATCCGACGCCTCCCATAATGCACCAGCCCTGACTCTCAATAAAAATCTTTCCTTCCTGATTTTGTTTAGAACCAAGCTTTTTGCCGAACGAATCATAAGCCCTGATAAACCATTCGCCGTCCCATCCATATTTTAATATTGTCCGTCTCATTTTTTCAGCATCTTTAAGATATTTTTTTGCCTGCTTTTTTTTCGTTAAAGTTTTAAGAATAGCCGCCATTTCTTCGCATGCCTTGCAGAATAATCCGGCAATCATTACCGACTCGGCAACTTTATCATTTTTTATATGCCCGGCTAGCTGGAAGCTCTCACCGGGAGAAGTAGAGAAGCAATTTAAATTCAAGCAGTCATTCCAGTCAGCATGCCCAATTAAAGGCAGCTTATGAGGGCCAAGATGATTCAACGTATATTGAAGAGATAAAGTAAGATGATCCATCAATGTAGCTTTAGATTTTTTAATATCGGAATATCCCGCTTTTTCTTTTAAGATTTTAAAATCACCGGTTTCTTTTATATAAGCAGATACTGATAAAATCAGCCATAAAGGATCGTCGTTAAAACCGCCCCCGACATCTGCATTTCCTTTTTTTGTAAGAGGCTGATATTGATGGAAGCAGGTTCCGTCCGAAAGCTGAGTTGATGCCAAATCCAAAATTCGCTGTCTTGCTCTAGAGGGTATCATGTGCACAAAACCGAGTACGTCTTGATTGCTGTCGCGGTATCCCATTCCTCGCCCGATTCCGGATTCATATAAAGAAGCTGATCGGGACAGATTAAATGTAACCATGCATTGATACTGGTTCCAAATATTTGCCATTCGGTTCACTACCGGGTCGGGAGTATCAACCTGGCAGCTGGATAAGAGTTTTACCCAGTATTTTTTCAGCTTGTCAAGCTCTGAATTAACATTTGAATCATCAATGAATTTTGAAAATACTTTTTTGTATTCATCCTTCTTAATTGTACCGTTGCCGTTAAATTTTTTCTCCTGGGGATTTTCAGCGTATCCCAGAATAAAATTTATAGTTTTAGACTCATCTGGTTTAAGCTCAATATCTATTTGATGAACACCAATCGGAAGCCATCCGTAAGCAATGCTGTTTCTGCAGGCTCCCTCAAGCACCGCTTGAGGTGCTTCCAATCCGTTATGAACACCTATAAAAGAGTCGCGGCTGGTATCAAAGCCCGATACATCTGAATTAGCCGCAAAATACGCATAGTGATTACGCCGTTCCCTGTATTCTGTTTTATGAAAAATTGCATTATTCTCAACTTCAACCTGACCTGTAGAATAGTTCCGCTGAAAATTAGTCATATCATCATATGCTTCCCATAAACACCATTCTATATAACCCCAAATACGGATTTTTTTTGTTTCCTTTGAATGATTACTCAGTCTTACATGCCACAGTTCATGGCGTGATTCTAAAGGTACAAAAAACAAACAAGAGGCTTCCAATCCATTTTTTTCACCTGTAATTTTTGTATAACCCAATCCATGTCGGCACTCATATTTATCTAAAGCAACCCGCATCGGTTTCCACATAGGATTCCAGGTTACGTCACCGTCTTTAATATATAAATACCTTCCATTGCTGTCCATCGGAATATTATTGTAGCGATACCTGGTTAAACGGCGCATACGGGCATCCTGATAAAAGCAATAACCACCTCCTGTATTAGAAATTATACCGAAAAAATTGTCAGTGCCTAAATAATTTATCCATGGCAGAGGAGTATTCGGATGCTGAATAATATACTCTTTCCGGTGATCGTCAAAATAACCGTAGCTCATTAATTCTCCCAATAAATTATTTTATTAAAACCATTTTCTTAGTTTGAAAGAAATTATCCGCCTCGAAACGGCAAAAATAAATTCCGCTGGAT
>CAYSGP010000198.1:0-3902 GCA_964430095.1 uncultured Ignavibacteriaceae bacterium | reverse complement strand
CGGAGAAGCAATTAAATGCGAAGTTGGTTCGGCAGTTCCGCTTAAAGAGGAGATCACAATACAAGTCAAAGGAAGAGATCTTGTCGGAGGAGTTCCTAAAACTACTGAAGTAAGTTCAGTTGAAATACGTGAAGCCCTGAATGAATCTATTGTACAGATTGTAGATGCAGTAAAGCAGTCGCTTGAAAGAACCCCGCCCGAACTTTCCGCGGATATATTGGACAGGGGCGTTTTATTAAGCGGCGGCGGTGCCCTGTTAAAAGGACTGGATGAAAGAATACGCATGGAAACAAATCTTCCGGTGCATGTTTCTGAAGATCCTTTAACTGCCGTGGTTCGCGGTGCAGGAAAAGTAATTGAGAATTTAAATCACTATTCTAAGGTCTTAATCCGTAACAGAAGATATTAATGTTCAGATTTATTTCAAAGTTTTGGGAAAGCTTTAAAGAATATATAATACTCTCCGTTCTTTTAATTACCAGCCTGATCATTTTATCCCTAAACCAAAAACCTGAGGTAAAAAAAGTAAGATCTGCTGCCTTCGGAAGTTTTGCCGCAATTACAACTATAGTTTCCGATGTAATCGATATATCCAAAATTAAAAGCGAGAATAACCGTCTTCGCAGAGTAAATGCGGAATTAATGATTCAGGTAAACAAGCTCAGGGAATACGGCGTAATAAACGAAAATTTAAAGAAGCTTATAGGGTTAAGGGATTCGCTGGATTATCCGCTCGTACCTGCATCGGTTGTGTCTAAGGCATTGACAAAGTCTCAAGAGACAATTACTATTAATGTTGGAAGCAGGGAGAAAATTAGACCGGGCATGCCTGTAATTAACGATCAGGGACTTGTAGGTATTGTATATTCTACCTCAGAAGATTTTGCCATAATCAGAACATTGAAAAATTTCGATCTGAAATTAACGGTAAAAGATGAAAGAAGCAGGATTGACGGAATTATGAAATGGAACGGGGATGAGCTTGTGATTATCGATGTTCCCAAAACTTATGATGTTGAACCGGGGGACAGGATAATCACTTCCGACTTAAGCTCTATCATATCAATCCCGATCCCCGTAGGCATAGTCGCAGGAATTAGCAATATAGAGACCGGTATTTTTAACCAGGTTAGGATTAAACCTTTCATAGATTTTGCAAGTATAGAATACGTATTCGTTGTTGGAATTGTTCCAAGCAAGCAAAAAAACGATTTAGAATTAAATTTTTATAACCGGGAATAAAATGAGAACCGGTTATATAATCTCTCTGGTGCTGTTCTTCCCTCTTTTAGTGGTTCAAACTACAATCATACCTTTGGTTGAGATTAATGGGATAATACCTGATTTGATAATGATTCTTCTCGTTTATTATGCAATCAAATACGGGCAGGTCTATGGTACGGTTTTAGGTTTTGTTTATGGCTTTTTTTTTGACCTGATTACAGGTAGTTTGCTTGGAAGCGTCATGTTTTCTAAAACATTAACCGGTTTTATTGCCGGCTATTTTTCAAATGAGAATAAAAGAGATTATTACCTTAGCTCGTATATTTTTCCATTGATTATCCTATTGTGTGCTACAATTGATTCTTACGTTTTCTCTTTTTTTTCAACAATTGAATTAAGCAGAAACATTTTTATCAGTTTTTTTGAACAGGGGTTATTTCCCGGAATTTATACCGCAGTAATTAGTACGGCGGTAATTATTTTTAATCCAAGGAAAAGTTTTGGCTAGTTTAGAGGCTTTTTAATGAGATCCGAAAGCTTTGCATCGCAGACAAGAAAAACTATAGTTTACTTCATTATTATCGGCTGTTTCTCAGTATTTCTTTTTCGTTTGTTTCAAATGCAGATAGTGCAGCATAGAAAATTTGACGAAAAAGCAGCAGAAAATAGTATTAAACCAATCGAGCAGATTCCTTTACGCGGTATTTTTTATGACAGGAATATGAAAGTCATTGTGAACAACGTTCCTGCATATACTCTTAGAATTACTCCTGCCTATTATGACGAGAAACTGAACAAAATACTAGAAGCAATACTCGATGTTAATCCAGGCTATATCCGTAAAATTCTTTATAACAATAAGATTTATTCTAAATATGTTCCTATAAGAATAAGAAGAGGAATTGATTTTAAAGTGGTAAGCTGGTTAGAAGAAAATTCTGAGCACCTCCCGGGCGTTGATTATGTTGTTGAAATGCAGAGGGGCTATCCTACCGGAATCATGGGCTCGCATTTTTTCGGTTATGCCAAAGAAATTTCACCGGCTCAGCTTGAAAAAGAAAATAATTACTATGAACCAGGCGATTATGTCGGTCATACCGGATTGGAAAAAACTTATGAAAAGTATTTACGCGGTGTAAAAGGATATAATTATATTTTAGTCGATTCAAGAAGGAAAGCGATTGGTAAATTTAAAGACGGTACGGCTGATGTTCCTTCAATTAAGGGACACGATCTGATCCTTTCGATTGATGCTGATGTACAGCTTGCGGCTGAGGAGGAATTTATCGGGAAGAGAGGAGCCGCCGTTGCCATTGAACCAAATACCGGTGAAATACTGGCGCTGCTCAGTGCTCCGCAGTACGATCTTAACCAGTTTTCGTATGTTACTTCCAGAGAGTATCTGAAGCAGCTTTATGATGACCCCGACAAACCCTTGTTTAACCGTGCCACGATGTCTTTGAAACCTCCCGGATCGACATTTAAAATGCTTGGGGCTATTGCTGCTCTAGATATGGGAGTTATAACTACCCAGAATACGTATTACTGCGGCGGCGGATTTACTTTCGGCAGGTTTTTTAAATGCCATGGCGTCCATGGATCAATCAATGTAGTCCATGCAATTGAAAAATCATGCAACACGTACTTCTACAGTTTAATTTATAAAGTAGGGCTCGATAATTGGTCCGATTATGCTAAACGTTTCGGATTTGCTAAAAAGACTAATCTAGATATTGATGAAGAAGTAGCAGGATTTATTCCGGATTCAAAATATTATGAAAAAATATATGGTCCGAACTGGCCGCGCAGCATTATGGCCAGCCTGGGAATCGGACAGGGAGAAGTAAGCGTTACACCCATTCAATTAGCCCAATATGCAGCGTTGATTGCTAATGATGGTAAAACATATCAGCCACATATTGTAAAAGGATATTGGGATGACAGAACTTCGGAAATTGTTTCCCTAAAATTTCCTGAAATTAATGTGAATACTGATAAAAAAGTTTTTGATATTGTAAAAGAAGGTATGCTTCTCGTTGTACATGGTGCCGGTACCGCTACAGGCATTAGAATGAAAGAAATAACTATTGCCGGAAAAACGGGAACGGCACAAAACCCGCATGGGAAAGACCATGCTTTCTTTATCGGGTTTGCTCCTTATGAAAATCCGAAAATTGCAATTGCCGTTGTTGTTGAAAATGTGGGATTCGGTGCTACCTGGGCTGCACCGATTGTAAAAAAAATGATAGAAGCCTATTTGATGAAGGAAAAGATTAAGAAGGAAAAAGAGGAGATTATGCCCAAGATCCAGGAAAAGATAATAGGAGCTTCAATTGCAGATTGATTATAAATTAAGAGATAAATTTGATTTGGGTTTATTTTTACCTGTTTTATTTCTTATTTGCATAGGATTGGCTGCAATCTACAGTTCAACGGTAAATCATCCTACGGCACATGGAAATTTCGAGAAGCAGCTTGTTTGGGCGATAGCCTCAACTATTCTTTTTTTTATCTTATACTCTCTCCCTACAAATACATTTAAAACAATCGCAGTGCCTGCATACCTTCTTTCTCTGTTCCTGCTGGTTTTGGTTTTAGTAATGGGTCGGCGGATTTCCGGTTCAAAAAGCTGGCTCGATTTGGGCGCAGTCGGTTTTCAGCCTTCCGAATTTGCCAAG
>CAYSGP010000197.1:0-2781 GCA_964430095.1 uncultured Ignavibacteriaceae bacterium | reverse complement strand
TGCCTAAAGAATTAAGATTTGAGAAATAAAACAGTTCAAAAATGGACGCACGCTCTAACCATTTTTTATTCCCCCGGAATGCTCCGATTTGAAAACTTCCAAGGAAATAACCGAGTGAATCATTATAGAAACTGTAACCGGTCTTTAATCCGTAATAATTTTTTTTATAATTTATCCCATTTTCATAACCGAACAGGAATGCAATCATTTGCAGAATCGGAATGTCTTCAGTTCTCCCTAGTCCAAATATGTAATTGTCCTGGTAATATCTTCTGTCCAAAAATCCTATTCGCCCTAGATAGAATGTATTATTCTGAAATAAATTAAGTGTGTCTGATTTGGACTTGTTAGTATAATTATTTCTGATGATTCTGCCGGAGATATTGAATTTATTTTGATTTTCTTTAGCTGCAGGGGTTTGCTTAATGTCGAATGCGTGTCCCAGCCAGTAATCCTGCTGGATGTACCGGATATTTTCCATAATCCCTGAAGAATTCAATATTTCCGGATACCTGGTGCTTAGCCAGCGTAGAGCTGCTCCTCCGGCCCATTTAATAATTGGAGAGAAAAAATCCCTGCCAATGCTGATTCCAAATTGCCGCTGATTAATATCCGACTCATAATATATATTTGCAGAAAGAAAAGTTCTTTTAATGTTGTTAAGCGAATAGCTGCCGGCCCAATCCCATCCGTTTCGATAATTGGGATCGAATTTAATTCCGCCTTTGAATTCATTACCGAATCCAAGGAAGTTTATATCCTTTATAGAAGCGCCTCCTGTTTTTTCATCTGAGCTATATGCTGCATTGATGTTTAAGCTCCAGATATCCTGAGCATATACAATAATGTCAACGCTGTCAGGATTGTTTTTGATTGTCTGCGGAATAATTCTTACTTCATATATATAGGGATTTTCTCTTATTATTCTTTCACTTTCCAGTATGTTAAATGGAATGACTTTTTCTCCTTCAGAAAAAATCAGCTGGTTTTTAATAATCCAATCTTTTGAGTTGATGTGAAGAGAATTGCCTGTCTGTTCTAGCCAGCTTTGGAGTGTGTCAGGATTAATTACAGATGTACCGAAAAGATCAAGTACTTCAATATTGATTCTCCTGATAATTTTTCCTTCAAATTTCCTTATTAATTTCCTGTCCTCATCAAGGAGGTTGCTTCTAGATTGTTTTCTATCATCATTTACTAAAATCGGCTTCAAAAGCCTTGAAAAAAAATTATCCTTCTTAACAAATTTTTTAACTTCCCGAACTGTTTTGCTCGTGTCTGACGGTTCAATACTTTTAACCTTCCCGACGATGAATTCAGGATTAAAGATTGTCAAAATGCTTAAGGTAAGAACACAGTACAAAAATTTCGATAATCTATTCTTTAAATGCATCAGTAAAAATAGTGCTTCCGCAAATCAATCAGAGCTTAGTAAATAGCTTTTTATAAAAATACAATAATAAAAACCGGATTGAATTATTAGATCATTCCTTAACAAACAAAACTTAAAGAAACTAAAATTTCTATCCGGGAATGAATAAAGTCTATACTATTCCTCTTCTTTTCGTAAACAAGCGGTAAATCCACAATAGAAGTATTGCGCCAATAATTGCACCTATAAATCCGGCTGACTCGCCCTCATTGTAAAATCCAAGCGCTCTGCCGAGAAATGTGAAAACAACAGCTCCGACAATTCCGAGAAGAGCAGTAATAATAAAGCCTCCCGGATCCCTCCCCGGCATTAGAGCTTTTGCAACCAGGCCTGCAATAAGACCTATAATTATAGCCCAAATAATACTCATTTTATACCTCTTTTAGTTATTATTCTTATTCGTTCCGCTAATGCTCTATCTTTTTATCCTCTTGAGCGAAATCTTTCGTCATTAAAATCGCTCTTGCTGTAGAATTCATCATCATCCCTAATCCGTTTTTCACTCTTTAACCCGGATATCGAATTAAGTAATGATTCTTCATATTCACGCGAAATAATTTCTCCCTTAAATATGGGATAAGATTTAAAATTGCTGCTTCCTATATCTATCAGTACCTTATCCGCATTTATTCCTAAAGAAGCTAATCCGATTGGAATAAGAATCCGGTTACCGGCATTGTAGATGAATTCCTTATCAATATATATAATTATATATCTGATCCGGCCTGATTCTTTATCGACCAATAACTCATCAATATTGCCGAGTCTTATTCTGTCTGATGTGAATGCATCCCAGCCCCTGATATCCGGATTACTTCCTAAAATTTTAGATGGCTCGAGTTCTTTCAGCTCATATAATCTGCTCGGCCTTGAATTATAGAAACTATTTTCATTGAATAGATCAGAATTATAAAATTCATCCTCTCTTTCAGGGAGCTCTTCATCAGGATGAATTGTCCTGCGGACCTTATTTTCATATTCACGAGATATGTTTTCGCCTGCTTCGTAACCCGGAATTTTCAACAGAGTGACCGTCTCAATAGTTTCAATGTACACGGCTCTTTTCTCCCTATTCAGCTCGGCAGATCCGATTGGTATAAGGAGATGCCGGCTGCTGTCGATATCCCGTTTTATATCTTCATTGAGGTAAAGATCGAGATAACGTACCTTCATAATCTCCGGATCTACAATCAGCTCATCGACTTTCCCGATTAATTTTTGATCTTTGCTGTAAACATCCCAGCCTCTTACATCCGGATCCGAGTTTACAACTTCATAATTCTTTAATTCTCCCAGCCTGTACAAGCCTTGCTTTTCTAAATTAACCTTGTCCATTTTTTCTCCTGATA
>CAYSGP010000196.1:0-4753 GCA_964430095.1 uncultured Ignavibacteriaceae bacterium | reverse complement strand
AAATTTCCACTCCGCAGCGCGGACAAAACAGAATACTGGAAAATATTATTGACATTTTGGGAGGAGGAAACACCGCAGAAGAGAAATGAAAAGATTATTGATAAATGGCAAAATAAATTAATTTTTTTCATAGAGATATCTATTAATGTTTGCGGTTTTAAGAAAGTATTCCTGCTTATATTTAAAATACAAAAATTCCGGTTAGCAGAATATATTCTATTTTCCTATTCACCTGACTGAAAGTCAGGTGTTAACCTTAAGGAAATTGGGTTTATATACTTTCAGGGAAAACAGCTAACACCTAACGTTAGATAGGTGATAATCCAGAAACTATTAGAAAAGGACAACCGTTTTAACGGTTTATGGGTATCTTATTTTTTGGGAACTGAGGAGCGCCAACCTATATTTAGTGGATTTTGGAAAATGAGTTATATAATTTTCCTATAGTTGGATTAATAGTAAATAACAAGCAGTCAAACCCTGCGGCTTGATTCATCTTCCTAAATACGACTGCAGAAGGAATATGATCTTCAATGAAAGAAAAAATTCTCTTAATATTTCTCCTTAATGCATTTTTATTTTCTTCATGCAATAAAGAAAATAACCCCGCTTCAGCATACGATAATGAAATTTTCAATGAACTTGTTTCCAAAATAGAAGATGGTCAATACGGTGAAGTACACAGTCTGCTGATCTCACAAAACGATACTATTGTTTTTGAAGAATATTTTAACGGCTATTCGAGCCAAGACAGGCATCCTATGTATTCAGTCACAAAAAGTTTTACATCGGCTGTAATGGGTATCTGCATGGACAAAGGAGATATAGATAGCATCGGCATGAAGGTGCTCGATTTCTTTCCCGAATACAGAGGCAGTATTGCCAATTATGACTCAATGAAAGAAAAAATTACGATTGAACATCTGCTTACAATGACAGCCGGATTTACATGGGACGAATGGTCAACCTCTTACAATGATCCGGATAATTATGTGGCAGGGTTTATCCAAAGCAGCGACTGGATAAAGTATATTCTGGATCTGCCGATGAGTTATGCGCCGGGCGCGCATACTACATATAACAGCGGTGCTTCCCATGTTCTCTCGGGAATTATCAGCAGAGCATCCGGCAGATCCTCGGCGGAAACAGCTCTCGAAAATATTTTTGCAAAATTGGCTTTTGAAAATTGGTCGTGGGACAGCCGTCCTGGAAATATTTCAATCGGCGGATGGGGACTTTCGATACGTCCAATCGATATGATTAAATTCGGTCAGTTATATCTGCATAAAGGGAAATGGGGAAATGAACAGATAATTTCAGAAAGCTGGATCGAACAGTCAATAAAACCCTGCAGCCAGATAAATTATTACTGCGACTACGGGTATCAATGGTGGCGGTATGGTCAAAATTCCGGATTGAAATCGACGGGGATTTACTTTGCAGCCGGCAGAGGAGAACAATTTATCTGGGTAATACCGCAATATAATGCAGTTGCAGTATGCACAGGCTGGAATGATAATCAATCCAAGCTGGAGCCGGTGCTTTGGGAATATATTCTCCCTGCATTAGAGAACCTGAAATAATATAATAAATAAAAAACGATCGGAAACTCTTCGATAACCAATTTTCATTTCAGAAGATTATTTTGAATGTACGTCCTTTCCCTGTATAAATCTTTTTTCATTTCTGATTATAATATCGTAAAAAGTGATTGCCAGGCAATTATTTTTAAGTTATTGAGATGAATTCTTTTTGTACACAAGCGCTTTTAAATCCTATGATTATATTTGAAAAGATTATTCGTTCCTTTCCGTAGAGACGCATGGCCATGCGTCTCTACTTGGAGAAATATTAAGTCAATGATTTACAGATAAAATAAAGCTTCATTTTTCTTTATATTTAAAACATTTAGATGAATTAATTCCTTTACTACGTTATGCTTAGGTTCGCCGATATCTTAACATACATCTTCATTATAGGTGCCGCACAGGCTGTGCAGCTCGCCGTGGTTCTGTTCCGTAAGAAGGAAAATCATACTGCAAACAGAATGCTTGCCCTTACCCTGCTTTTATTCGCATTAGATCTGGTGACTAGTATTTTATTCGTAAGCAGGAATATATTGAAGGTGCCGCAGCTGATGGCGGTAAGCAATACATTTCCATATTTATACGGCCCGAATATTTTTATTTATGTCCTGCTGTTAACACGTAAAGAGAAAATTTTCAAGCCTTTATATCTTCTTAATTATCTTCCTTTTCTGCTTGTACAGATTTACGGGCTCTTCTTTTTTTATTTTGAACCTCAATCATTTTATGAAAACCTGCTTAAGCCTGAAAGTACTGCTCCATGGCATTTTGCACTGATTGGAGATTTAATTCCTTTTTCAGGGATCATTTATACTTACCTGGTCCTAAAAGAGACGATTAAATTCAATAACAGGATAAAAGATTCATATTCAAACATCGACAGGATAAATCTCCGCTGGCTCACATATCTGGCGATCGGCAATACCGCAATCTGGATGGTTGTGCTGTTTTCATATGCGGCGAATTTCTTATACGGCGAAGAGCTAAGGGCATCCGCTTTAATCTATGTGGCAATGGCCGTTTTTATTTTTTTAATTGCATACAGAAGCCTGCGCCAGCCGGAAGTAGTTTTAATTGAAACCGGTGAGCGGAATCCGGATGAGAAAGAGAGAAACGTATCATATAAAAAATCGGGTTTGTCTGATGAATTTGCATTAAATGCGATCGAAAAGCTGAACAATATAATGAAAAACGAAAAACCCTATTTAAAGAACGAACTGAACCTTTCGGAGCTTGCTTCAATGGTTAATATTTCGGCTCACAATCTTTCGGAGATTATAAATACAAGGCTTAATCAGAATTTTTACGATTATATAAACAGCTATAGGGTAGATGAGGTAAAAAGATTAATAGAAAATGATACGGAAAATAAATTTTCAGTGCTGGGAATCGGGTTTGAAGCGGGTTTCAGCTCCAAATCAGCTTTTTATTCCGCCTTTAAAAAAGCTGCAGGCATTACTCCTGCTCAATACAGAAGCAATGCCTGGAAAGAAAAAGTAGCTTAAAATATTTAAAATTCATATTCCAGACCAAGGACCGGAAGCGTTCCCCACTGCTCCTGTGTATCAATTTCATTTGTCATTTCATTCCAGTAATAAAATGCTACATTCTTTCTACCATACACATTCCAGACGCTGAAATAAACCAGCAGACTTGAGCTGCTGAAATAAAATCTCTTATCAATTCTTATATTCATTGAATGATAATCGGGCAGTCTCTCGGAGTTAATCCGGTTTAAATCCCATATTTCCACTCCCGCATTTTTTGAGGCTTCATAATCGATAGGAGTATACGGAGCGCCTCCTGCATAAATCCATCTGATTTTGAATTCCCAATCACTGCTTGGGATATAACCGCCTTCAAGGTTGAAATTAAACCTGTTATCGTAAATCCGGTTGTGCCAATCGCCGAAATAATCCTTATAGCTTGAATTTGAGAATGATCCGCTTACAAGCCCGTAAAAATCTTCTGCTAATTTTTTCTGAAGAGTGACTTCAACTCCTTTTGCATTTGCTCTGCCGTTGTCTTCCAAAGCTGTGTTGCTCCAGAAAATTCCGTATACCTGCACCTGGTCAAATAAAAACATTGCAGGCTGCGAGGGATTTACAGGGAAACTGTAATAGTCTTTATAATATAGCTCTACACTTAACCGCGCTGCATTCCACAACGTGCGGCTGAAGCCTGCTGTGTAGTGTACTGCCATAGGAGTTTTGAGGGATTTAAAACTTTCACTCTGCACCAGTATATTGTTCGGAATATTCTGATGAAATAATCCTGCACCTATGGAAAAAGATGTTTTCTGATCTGCATGATAGGTTACTGATGCTCTTGGAGAAAAGTTAAGATTGCTGCTATATGTAAAGTAATCTGCTCTTAAACCATAATCCAGACTAAAGCTTTCAAGAAAATTAAAATGATGAACAGCGAATGCTCCCAGCTTATATCCCTCCATCTTGCTGCCGGTATAGAGAGCAGGAGTAGTATTCCCGAACTGATCATCATATTCGCCGTAAAATGTATCAAAGTCTATGAACATTGCCGAAATATCGCTGCCGAACTCAATACTGTTCAGATTATTCAGCTTCAGGTAATTGACATTCCTTAATCTGAAGATATTTTCTTCAGGATTATTTGCATAGAACTGCCTTTGAGAAACAGTTTTACTGTAGTCTTTATCATACTTTGTAAAGGTATGAGCAATTGATGTATTTGAAAATCCTTTACTGCTCCAGATATGCTGCCAGTTTGCTCCGGCAGTATTTGTAATGCCGTCGGTTGCGCCGTACATATTTGCATCATGTTCAACAGCTTTATTTTTATTCATATAGATCTCATCAATTGAGAATACATCAAGCAGCGTAAGACGGTTTTCTTTATCAAGATCGTACACAATTTTCCCCTGCATATCTCCGTACCTGGGAAGCGGCGAGCCTTCTTCAAGCTGATTAACAATCAGATCAATATAGCTTCTGTTTGCAGAGAAAAGGTAGCTCCCTTTTTCACCGATTGAGCCCTCAACCGCTCCCCCAAATCCTGCCATATTTAAATTAACCTGGGGTGAAAACCTGGTTTTATTTCCTTCCCTGAATGATATCTCCATAATGGATGAAAGCCTGTCGCCGTAGACAGGAGAAAAACCGCCCGAATAAAAATTAACATCTTTTATA
>CAYSGP010000195.1:0-4837 GCA_964430095.1 uncultured Ignavibacteriaceae bacterium | reverse complement strand
CAGGAACGAGTGCTTCTGAATTCCATTTTACCTGAAAATAAACCGGGGTATAAAAATTATAGAGAAAAAATTAATCGGCTCATGGTGATCGGGCACGGCAGATTCGGAGCCGCTAATTTGATTTTAGGTAATGCAGATCAGCAGCCGGATATTGATTCTCCCTCTGCTCCTATTTTTGCATCAGGAACTTTTACCTGTCCTGAAGGTGAAATTGATATTGCGGTTCATGAAGTAAGATATGAGCAGATAGAGATTGATATTTCCCCGGTGGGTAATCTGAATCCCGGGAATCAAAGCATTATACCCGGAAATCTGGTTAAAATTAATTCATGGAGCTATTCAGATTGGATCCCTGGTGAAAAAGCTCCCCTTGATAATTCCGAAATCAGAGAAATAAGCTTAATTCCGGACAAATATTTGCTGGCAATTGCCCCGGCTCATAAAAAAATTTGGCTTTATGAATATGAAGCCGGAGTAAATCATTTAATTCCGGTTACGAACCTTTATAATTATTTAATGATAGTAAAAAATATCCGGGATATAAAGATAGTAGGGAATCAAAGTTTATTTTTTAAAGATCTGGACGCCTGTTCCGATAATGAAATAATTTCTGCTTTTATCCTTTACAACAACTATTTTAAAAAGTTCAATTTAAATCTCCCCGGAAAGAATGGGGAGAAAACGACAGGGAATTCGAATTTAAAATATCCTGCTGAAAACAAAAGCTTATACAGGAAAAAATTTTTTCAAAAGTTCTATAAGAGAGGCAAGAATTGAGCTCCGAAGAAATTATTGCAAACGGGCGTGAGGTAATAAGAATTGAAGCCGAAGCGGTAGCAAACCTTAGTAAAAGCATTGATGAAAATTTTGTAAAGGCAGTGGAAATATTGCATCAATGCCAGGGGAGAATTGTTGTTACAGGCATGGGAAAATCGGGATTGGTTGCAAGGAAGATTGTAGCTACTTTTAATTCCACCGGGGCCCCGGCAATTTATCTCCATCCAACCGATGCGCTTCACGGAGACCTTGGAATGGTAAGAAAAGATGATGTAGTAATAATTATTTCCAAAAGCGGTGAAACCCAGGAACTGGCAAATCTCCTTCCATGGCTGAAAAGAATAAAAGTAAAATTAATTGCCATGACGGGAACCAGGGGAAGGATTACTTCCGAATGTGATATCGCGCTTGATATAAGCGTAAAGGAAGAAGCCTGCCCGCACGATTTGGCTCCCACTGCTTCCACTACGGCAACATTGGCAATGGGAGATGCACTTTCGGTTGCTCTTTTACAGAAAAAAAATTTTTCTGCGGAGGATTTCGCAAACCTGCATCCCGGCGGAAGCCTCGGCAAACGGCTTTCACTCGAATTGAAAGAGATAATGATTAAAGGAGAAAAAATGCCGATGGTGCAGGAGGAAGCCTCTTTAAAAGATGTTATTCTCGAAATGACCTCAAAAAGACTGGGAACTACCTGCGTAGTAAATGAAGAAAAGATCCTCAAAGGAATAATAACAGACGGTGATCTCCGGCGTCTTCTTGAAAAAACTCTCGATATAAAAAATCTGAAAGCTAAAGACGTAATGACAAAAACTCCGAAAGTAATCAAACCGAGTGCGCTTGCATCATTGGCGCTTCAGCAGATGGAGAATTATAAGATTACTACGCTTATCGTGATAAACGATGAAAACAAACCAGCAGGGATTGTTCATCTTCATGATCTTATTAATCTCGGGCTTCGTCCAAGATGAAATATTTTTCAATCCTGATTATCTTGTTTTCCATCTCCGCCTGTTCTGATGAAAAGATAAAACCTTCCATTAATCCGTCATTAAAAATACAGGAGATTCCTGCCCAGGAAAGCTGGGATGCGGAGATTTTTTTTACCGATTCAGGCAAGACCAAGGCTGTTTTAAATGCGGGCCATTTAAGAATGTTTGAAAATGCCCGGGAAACGCTCCTGGATGATAACATTAAAGTGGATTTTTATAATGATCTCGAAAAAAAGACTACTACACTGACTGCAAAACGGGGAAAGGTTGATGATGCCACTAAAAATCTTTGGGCTATCGACGATGTTGTTGCGGTAAATGACAGCGGAGTTTCTTTAAAGACCGAAGAGCTGATGTGGCGAAATTCAGATCAGAGAATTATTTCCGATAAGTTTGTAACTATACTTACTCCTAAAGAAAAAATAGAAGGTTATGGATTCGAATCCGATCAGCACCTTAGGAATTATGTGATTTATAATATTACATATGTTACCAGAAGTGACAGTATTTGATTTCATTTCGCGGTAATGTTGCTTCTGTCAATCAATTTTTTGAATAGAAATGAAATTCTCTCTTTTTATAATAATTATATTCCTTGCAGCTGCAAGCGCAGCTGCCCAGCAGAATGATGATTATATTGTTGTTGTGGGTGACAGCATGGTCGGAAAATCGGTGTCCGGTGAAATGATAAGAGAGGTTTTCGGCAGAGTGAGGCTTACGCAGGGCAATGTAGTGATTACCTGCAATAAAGCCGTGCAGTATATTTCAAGAAACAATGCAGTACTGACAGGCAATGTGGTGATTGTTCAGGATACTTTAACAATTACTACTGATGAGGCGTTTTATTACGGAAATGGAAAGCGCTCCGAATCAAAAACACCTCTTAAGCTTGATGATAAAAAAGTTATTCTCACTGCAAATAGAGGTGAATACTTTTATGATGAGGATAGGGCATACTTCCAGGATAATGTCAAGCTTTTTGACACCGTTACAACTATGACTTCAAATGAATTGACTTATTTCAAAAATGAAAACCGTTCGATTGCTGTAGGCAATGTAAAAATAGTTGATCAGGAAAATATTATTGAAGCTCAGAAGATCCAGCATTATAGAAATCACCGGATTACATTGGCAGATATCAAAGTAAAAATAAGCAGCAAAGTAAATAATGTTGTTATTTACGGAGATCATCTTGAGGATTATGCTGAAAAATCTTATACAATCATTGATAAAAATCCGCTGCTGATGCAAATTGATTCCTCATATGTTGAAGTGAAAGATACTGTTCGGAGGGATACCATAAATGCTTTTACGGTTTATCCCACGAAGAGACTGCAGATAGATACCTTGTTAATAAGATCTCTAGTTATGGAAGCATACAGGGATACGTTAAATATTTTTGAAGCGAAGGACTCTGTACAAATTATACGTTCAAATTTTGCGTCAAGAAATGATTTCTCCATTTACTACAGGGATGAGGATAAAATAATAACCGAAAAAGTTCAGCCGGAATCTCCGCAGCCGGTTTTATGGCATGATAATTCACAGTTAACTGGAGATTCAATTGCCATTTATCTGCGTGAAAATCAGATACAGCTTATTGATATCATGAAAAACGCATTTATTCTTTCACAGGATAAAATTTATTCCAGCCGATTTGATCAAATTTCGGGAGACAGGATAATTATGCATTTTAATGATGACGGGATTGAAAGAATGGAAATATTTGAAGGAGTTTTAAGCATCTATTATCTCTATGAAGACGGGAGCCCGAACGGATTAACTAAATCTTCTTCGCAATCCGCGGTAATTAATATTCTGGACGGAAAAGTAAATCAGGTCAAACTTTACGGATCTCCATCCAGCGAGTATTACCCGGAAAACATGGTTGAAGGGAATGAATTAACTTATACTCTTCCCCAGTATATTTTGCACAAAAACAGGCCAAAAAAAGTGGATTTACTTCCAGGAAAAACTAATTATAGTTTCTAAAATGAATATTTATTTCGTTATCCGTCATAAATATATTTCATGTTTCAAAATAATTTTTTATATGCTTAAAAATATTATATGATAAATGCAACTTTAAGGTGCGAGGATTTAATAAAAATTTACAAAAAGAGGATTGTAGTAAACAAAGCGTCAGTTCAGGTTTCCAAGGGTGAAATTGTAGGACTGCTTGGTCCCAATGGTGCAGGGAAGACTACAACTTTTTATATGATTGTCGGAATGGTAAAACCCGACAAAGGCAAAGTTTTTTTAGACAATACGGAAATAACTAAAATACCCATGTACAAGCGTGCACGAATGGGTGTCGGCTATCTTCCGCAGGAAGCTTCCATCTTCAGAAGATTATCGGTAGAAAATAATCTGCTGGCAATTCTTGAAATGACAGAACTTAATCCTCAGGAGCGAAAAGAAAAATGCGAAAAGCTTTTGGTGGATCTCGGAATTACTCATGTAAGAAAAAGCATGGGTTACCAGCTGAGCGGCGGAGAAAGAAGAAGGACGGAAATCGCCAGGGCGCTTGCCACCGATCCCAGCTTTATACTGCTTGATGAACCTTTCGCAGGAGTAGATCCGATTGCAGTTGAAGATATAATGAACATCGTTGCAAACCTGAAGAATAGAGGGATCGGCGTTTTAATTACGGACCATAATGTTCATGAAACTTTAAGCATTGTGGACAAAGGCTACATACTGATTAACGGTTTAATCTTTAAACACGGAAAAGCAAAGGAACTTGCCGAAGACGCCGAGGTGAAAAAGCTTTATTTAGGTGAGAAATTTAAGTTGGACAGGTACTAGAGGAAAGTAGGGAGTAAGGAGGAAAAAATTAAAAGATCATTTTAAAATTAGGGGAGATAAAAAATGGATTATAAAGGATTTAGGGATTTGAAAGTTTATCAGCTTTCTTATAAACTCGCCTTGGAAATATTTGAAGCAGCTAAAACATACCCTAAAGAAGAATTGTATTCTTTAACCAATCAAATCAGAAGATCATCCAGGTCTGTTCCTTCAAATATTGACGAAGCATGGAGAAAAAGAAGGTATCCAAAAGCATTTGT
>CAYSGP010000194.1:0-7477 GCA_964430095.1 uncultured Ignavibacteriaceae bacterium | reverse complement strand
GACGGTGATAAACTGCTGGCAATCAGTGATGTACCGGTTACGGTCGGGACTGATGCCCAGCTTGTATTGAATAAAGTTCACCCAGGAGAATATGCAAAATACCTTATCGAGAAAAACGGAAAAATTCTTACCGTATACGTTCTGATCAAGAAGTTTTTCTTCTTTTCCGATCTAGCATTCAGTTTGCTCGGATTTTTCTACATGCTGATCGGTTTTATTGTATTAATGGCAAAACCCGATGGAATTGTACAAAAACTTTTTTACGGAATAGGTGCAACCTCCGTCCTTTCTTCAATATTGGTGCTGCTTCAGGCAGTATACGTTTCACCGGAATTCTATCTAAAAAATTTAATTCTCCTCATCTTATGCCATCTGTGGGCAATAAGTTTCTGCTATCTGCCATTTTTAAGCCTTTATTTTTTCTGGACTTTTCCAAAACCTTTCAAACTGCTTGAGAGAAAAAGGATAAAGTTATTAATCTTTTTAATTCCGGGTATTTTATCCATTGTCAGTTTCTTATTAATAACTTTTTCGTTTGAATTTACAGATTATTTTCTTAAAGTATTTCAAGGCATTCACGGGCTACTACGTGCACTTCTTTTTCTAGGCAACATTATTGCATACATTTCCCTTATAATAAACTACAGAAGGCTTCAAACACCTGAAGAGAAGAGACCGATAAAAATAATCCTCGGGGCATATTCATTTGCACTGTTTGCTTTAATTTATACGGTATTTGTAGCCCCGGCAATAGCGGACACGATCTTTAATTCACCGGAATTCTATGCGCCGATTATTTTAATTCTTGTATTCCCCCTTGCTTTCGCTTATGCGATTTTCAAATACCAGCTGATGGATGTAAGCGTAGTTATAAAAAATACTATTGTTTACGGAACAGCTACACTCTCAATTGCAGCAATCTATTTCTTTGCAATCTATGTAATCGGACAGGAACTGAGCAAAGTAATTACGGGAGCTGAAGAATACCAAGGAATAACTGCTGCAGTTCTATTTATAGTTTTCGCTATTGTATTTCAATCGACTAAAGATAAATTCCAGGATTTTATAACTGCCAAATTTTACCCTGAACAATTTGCTTATCAAAAAGTACTGGTAAAATTCAGTAATGAAGTTCCGACCCTGGTAGGGATGGATAAAATTCTCGATTCAATGAAGGATACATTCGTAAATGCCCTGCTGCTAAAGACTTTTGGAATTCTTATTAAAGACGGAGAAACCGGGAATTTTATCCTAGTAAGAAGTATTGGAATTTCCAATCCTAACTTTTCAATTGAAGGAGAAAAAGGCCTGGCTCTTTCTCCGCTTCTAAAGTATATACAGGAAAGATCATTTGCTTCGGAGAATATGGTGATAGAGCAGCATGATTTTATCAATACATTGCCTGGAAATGCAGCTCAACTAATTAAGGAAAATATTTATACCGTAATCCCCATGATAATAAATACCAGAATCGTCGGATTATTATTATTCGGATTGAAACGTTCAGGTTCCCAGTTTGCAGGGAAAGATCTGGAATTATTGTCCGCCGTAGCCAGTCAGGCTGCAGTCGCAATTGAAAATGCAAGGCTATACAAAACGGAAGCTGAGAAAAATAAAATTGAAAGGGACCTGGAGCTTGCCAGAAGAATTCAGCAGGGGCTGCTTCCCAAATGCATTCCCGACATCAGCGGATTAGATATTTGCGGAGAGATGATCCCAGCTATGCAGGTTGGGGGAGATTATTACGATCTTATTGCCATTCCGGGATCTAAGCTGTTTGTAGTAGTAGGAGATGTTTCAGGCAAGGGACTTTCCGCATCTCTTTATATGACGAAGCTGCAGACGATGATTCAGCTTGCCTGTAATCCTGGAAAATCGCCTAAAGATATTTTAGTTGAAATAAACAAACGCTTCTATGAAAGCATTGAAAGAAACTGGTTTGTTACTATGACGCTGGCATTGTTCGATATGGAAAAACAATCAGTTAAATTCTGCCGTGCCGGACATATGCCGGTACTGTTCGCTACCAACGGAACTGTCCAATCATACAGGACACAAGGGATAGGTATAGGACTGGAGAAAGGATTAATTTTTGAAAAAACTTTGATCGAAGAAGAAATACCTATAAAGCCAGGGAATCTTTTTGCTTTCATTTCAGACGGAATAACGGAAGCCATGAATGAATCTGAGGATATGTTCGGAGAAGAAAAGCTTTTCGGGATGCTGAAAAATACGGGAGGAAAACGATCCGGAGATATAATGAACGATATATGGAATTCCATTAAACATTTCCGCAGCGGTGCTGAACAAAATGATGATATGACAATGGTGCTGGTGAAGGTATCATAATAGACAAAACTTCATAAGCATTCTTATCTTATTTCTTTAAAACTAATCTTTGTTACTATTATCACATTTAATTAGTCTAATTTTATTTTTTAGCTTTTAAGCATTAATTTGTTTATTGAGGGAATGGAATACAATAATTAATAAAATGGAAAAAAAAGGCTTACTCTTTATCCCCGATATAAGCGGCTTTACCAGGTTTATAAACCAGGTGGAAGTTGAACACAGCAAGCTTATCATACAAGAACTCCTTGAGATAATAATTAATTCCAATACAATCGGACTGCAGATTTCCGAAATTGAGGGGGATGCAATACTTTTTTATAAATACGGCAGTCAGCCGGATATAAATGAACTCTATAAGCAGGTTGAAAAAATGTTTATAGAATTTCACAAAAATCTTATAGCATACGACCTCCGGCGCTATTGTCTTTGCAAAGCCTGCACTTCCGCCATTGATCTTTCTTTAAAAATCATAACACATTACGGAGAATTTACAGGGTATAATGTAAAAAATTTTAATAAGCTGATCGGAAAGGATGTAATAGTAGCTCACCAGCTTTTGAAGAATGATATTGATCAGCATGAATACTGGCTGATAACCCGCAGCCTTCTTCAGGATGATTCACCTGCCGGTTTTAAAGAATGGATGAAATGGAACAGAAGCATAAAGCAGACCGAATCGGGTGAAATTCCTTTTCATTATACTCAATTAAGCGGATTGAAAAATGAAATAGCTCCGGAACCTGCTCCGGCATTAAATCTCTCAAATAAAACTAAAATATTTTCCGTATCAAAAGAGTATGATACCGACATTATAACCTTGTTTCATGCTGCCGGCGATTTAAACAACAGGAGCCGATGGCTGGAAGGTGTAAAAAAGGTAGAAGAGCTTAATCACTTTCTCCCGCGCGTGGGAATGCGATGCCGCTGCATTATGGAGAATGGAAATGCAGTCATTTATTCCAGCAGCTACTCCTACAGCGATAACAAAATTGAATTCAGCGAAACGGATGAACAGGATAAAGTTACGGTTTATAATACATTGGAGCAGACAGGCAATAACAGGACTATCCTTAAAATCGATTATTATCTTAAAAAAAATTTAGCCGATGAAATAATATTCAAGCTCACTAAAAGAAAAAAAACAGAGGAGAGTTACCTGAAATCCCTAGAAAATCTAACAGGAATTATAAAAGAAATCAAACTTCCTATCCAAGATTTCCAAGAATTAATTAGCCGGCAAAAATAGTTAAGAGCCGCTTTGAACAGCGGCTCTGAAAAATTCACTTAACAACAATCAATTTTTTTACTGAGCTGAAAGATCCTGAAACCAATCTGTAAAAATAAACTCCGCTCTCAATATCGCCGGCATTAAAATCGATGTCATAATTCCCGGAATTTTTGTATTCATTTACAAGCGTAGAAACTTCTTCCCCTATAGAATTAAAAACCTTCAGCTCTACAAAACCTGCATCTGCAATCGAATATTTAATTTTTGTGCTCGGGTTAAAAGGATTTGGAAAATTCTGATTAAGCGAGAATGATAATGGGGTTTCAGTTTTGGAAACAGATGTGACAGAAGGGACTGTAAATCTTATTGTCTTGCTAACTTCCATTGAAGCAGGATTCAACACAAAATACCTGGTCATTTTTAAGATGATTGTATAATAATTAGGGGTCAATAAAGAACCCTTTATGGTAATCGAAACATCATATTGTGTATGCGGAGCTACATATAGATTTTTCGGATTCAATATCAAATTGCTTCCCGAAACGCGTGAAATCGTTGCAGATAAGGATACCGAATCGGGTACACTGCTGGAATTATTAATACAAATGGTTATCGTTGTATCGTTTTTAATATCGCCTAAAAGCAGCTCGCCGGCTTCTAAGAATCCAGTTTGCGGATGTTCGGCATTAACCATTTCTTCTTTGTCTAATGCATAAATATAGCCGTCTTTACAGCCGAACAACATTTTATTCCCGCTTATTACGGGAGAAGAATGAACTTGAGAACCAACATTAAAGCGGTTGACAATTTCCCCCGTTATTTTGTTTACGGCAAATAAAGACCCGATCTTATCAGGTATTTCCCACCCGGTTCCGAAAAACACATAATCACCGTCCACCAAGGGAGTTCCGAATATTCTCGCATCAAAGGTTTTTCTCCACAGAAGCTTATGCGTACGGGTATTAAGCAGATGAAGCAACTTTTGGTTGGAGCTGCCGACATACAACAAAGTATCCGAGACAGCCGGTCCGCCGAGAATCCACATATTATTCGGATCTGAATACCACCAAACCTTTTTGCCAGTCAAAACATTCAGTCCGTATAAATGACAATGCCGGCCGGCAAAATAAACAATACTGTCTTTAATTACCGGGTCCGTTAGAATTGCAGGATCCTGCCATAGTTTTTCCGGATTTGTATCATATTTCCAGACTTGCTCTCCGGTAGTAAGATCATAGCAATAAAAATTTCCGCCGCATTCTCCGAAATAAATTTTATTATCGAAGACTGCAGGTCTTACCCTGATTCCAATCCCGGTATCGCCGGTATTGATTCTAAAAACTTCAGTGCCGGTATAAATATTCACCCCTATTAATTGGCCTTTTTGACTACCGCAGTAAGCAATGCTGTCAACAATCAAAGGAGAAGAATGGAAATAATCCCAGTCATCGTAGTGGTTAGTAACCGGCCCGGCAGTAATTGTAACATTCCATTTTTCGGAGCCGTCGGCATTCAAACCGTACAATACATTTCCGCTTTCAAAGCAGATTATGTTGTCTGAATATGCTGCAGTTGAAAATATCTGGTTTCCCGATTTATACTTCCAAATTTCGCTGCCGTTATCCAAATTTAGAGCATAAAGAAAACTGTCTGCGCTTCCGATATAAACTATATCATTTACAATTAAGGGTGTAGAATAAACCATTCCATTTGTTTTAAATTTCCATGAAACAACTTCCCCGTTTAGAGGCATATTCAGGAAAATAGATGCGGAAAGCAGGATTACAGATTTTCTCACTATATTCATTTATTCCTCCGTAAATTATATTTGAAATTACGGAGTCAATTTTATTCAAATGAGGAGTATTTTTCGACCTTAAAGATGCATTTGCGTTTAGAAGAACCATTTTTTTTAATTAATTTCCGTAAATTCGCTTAAATTCGATAGGGGTCATTACTGTATATTTTTTAATGCACTGATAAATAAAGCTTTCGACAAAGTTTTTCGATCACATGATCTTTGATAATTGAATTTTTTTCTGACAATGATTTTCCTCTCTTTTATGCCTTTTCCAATATAATCTTCTATTTTTTAAACTTTTTCATTATTAATGCCGAATAAATTTTTTCCTTCCTGTAAACCGATGGATGATCCCCAAGCTTAATTACAGAATATTTTTCTTCATCAAACAATTTTTTTAAAGAATTAAAACTTACCGGGTAAGGTATCCATGGAGTTGAGATATTTATATCGTATTCAATAATTAAAAAATAACCTTTTTCCTTCAGATTCACGTGAATTTTTTTTATGAATAAATCTTTGTTTTCAACATAATGAAGGGAATTTGCCATCAGTATTCCGTCTAAATTAATGGGAAGCCGGATCCTGGTAAAATCTCCATTAATCTTTTCAATAGTAGAATTCCCAAAGCGATCCTGAATATTATTGAGGACAGATTTAACTTTATCAACTGCATATACAACACTGTTAACAGGTAAAATGACAGCCAGTGCTTTTGTAAAAGTTCCACTGCCGCATCCGAGATCTGCCCAAACCTGCTTTTGCGGAATAATTACAAATTCATTGCTGATAAGTCTGACAGCTTCTTCTAATTTCATCAAAAGATAAATGACCAATATTATTATTAATTCCAGAAATATGAAGGCTTAAAAATTAAAGAATTCTCGAAAAATTTCGATAATAACATTATATAACTGCGCTTTACGATACAATATGGAATAAGTTAATGCCGATCATATATGGGTTATTATGGTTTTTTGTTTTAATTCCTTTCATTTATGCCTCAGATACTTTAACTGTTTCAGATGAAGAAAGTATCTCATACGGTATAGAAACAGATTTTACTGCTCAATATATATGGCGCGGATTATCCTACAACAGAGGTTTTATTGTTCAGCCTTTGCCATGGATCTCTTTTTCGAATATAACTCTAAGCATTTGGGGAAATTTCCCGGTAATTGATAAAAACTCTGCAGAGGGAAGCGAAATTGATTTTACGGCCGCTTATTTGTATGAGTTTGAAGATCTTTCATTTGAGCCATCAATCAATTATTATACTTATCCCGGACAGGAAGAAGCTCCTCCGACTGCCGAAGGAAATTTAAAAGCTGCTTATAAAATATTTGGATCAGAACTATATTTAAATTTTACTTTAGATTTCCTGGAGTATCCAGGCAGCATAACATCCGATTTAGGGATAGCTCATCAATTTGATGTTTCGGATAAATTGAATTTCTCAATTGATTTAAACACCGGATGGGGGAACCGGAAATTCAATCAAACTTATATAAATCCGGAATCTGCAGAAGGCTCCCTTAATTATGTCTCAATTTCATTTTCTTCAAATTATTATTTAAATGAAATGATATATATAAAACCTCATTTTGAAAACTTCAGCATTATATCGGAAATTTTAAAGGAAGTCTCGGGAAATAGTCTTTGGAATTTCGGAATAGTACTAGGAGCTGAGATTTAGGAATCAATATGAAAATTAAAACGAAAATTTTCATTTTAATTTCTGCAATATCCGTCATTTTTATGATGGGTGTAATTTTATTTAAAATTTCTGAAGATGCAAAAGTAGAATCTCTCTTCAAATCCGAGGAAAAAGAAAAATTAATTTCCTTCAGCAAGACAATTGAGTCAATCGGAAAAGGCCTGGAAGTTTTCGCTTATGACTACACATATTGGGATGAGCTGGTTGAATTCATGAACACGAAAGACCCTCAATGGGCTAAAGAAAATATCCAGCAGTCGTTGGCGACATATAATGCGCAGTATGTATGGATTTACAAACCTGATTTTACAATTTTTTTTCAGACCGATACAACAGGATTGAAAAGGCTGCCTTTAAGCACAGATAATCTAAAAGAAAT
>CAYSGP010000193.1:0-3192 GCA_964430095.1 uncultured Ignavibacteriaceae bacterium | reverse complement strand
GGTTGTGGTAGACACTTCACTTGCCGGACCGGGGGTTCCTAGTACACCTGCCAAGTTTCAAATAATCGGATTACCCAAGACCGGCGGTCAATTTCAGGCAGATTTCAGATTCTATGACACTGACGGCAATCAGACGCTCAGCAGGAGCAATGAGTTTGTCGATATCCTTGGAGCCACTCCCCCCGGATCTGCCTCCGCCCGTTCAACAGTCTGGAGGGTAACAGTTGACAGCATTAATGGACCGAAATATGCCAATTCCATTTTTCCTAAAAAAGGAGATGTTTATCAGCTGAATGTAAACGTCCCGTATAATGAATCGGATATATTCAGATTTGTAACGGATACTTCATTCATTGATCTGGCTCAGAAGAAGGCCGAATATAATGAAAAACCTTACGTGGTTCCGAATCCTTATATGGGGACAGCCGAGTTTGAACAAGCTCCGTATGCACAAACAGGGCGCGGCGACAGGAGAATTGAATTCAGAGGACTGCCTGTAAATTCCATAGTACGGATTTATACTATTAACGGAGAAATAGTTCAAACACTGCATCATGATACGGGGTTTCAGAACTATATAGCATGGAATCTCCGTTCAAAGGATAATCTTGAAATCGCTCCTGGATTATATATTTATCATGTTGAAGCTCCGGATGTGGAAGATTTTATTGGAAAATTTGCGGTCATCAAATAAGCTGGTGAAAAAATGAATATAAAAAATCTTTTCATCCATTTTATTTTTACCTTGCTGTTTTGCACGACATTATACAGCCAGAGTAAAGTAGGTACGACTATCGGTCAATTTTTAAAAATTGAACCAAGCTCCAGGCTTGCCGCCATGGGAAACGCAGGCACTTCACTTTCAAATGAAGCATCGGCAGCATTTTACAATCCTGCAAGTTTAGGGAGAATAAGCGGTGTAGATATCCAATTCACATATAATGAGTGGCTGGCGGATATTAAATATAATTATGCAACAGCAGCAGTAAATTTAGGCAGCCTGGGAACCCTTGCATTGCAGGTGACTTCCTTAAATTCTGGAGACATTGAAATAACAACCGTGACCCAGGAAAAAGGTTCCGGGTTATATTATGAAGTTTCAAACCTTTCACTCGGAATAGCATATGGAATATTGCTTACCGACAGAGTCTCTGCAGGCATAGCATTCAATTTTATCCAGGAAACAATTTATAATACAAGTCTTACAAACGCAGCACTCAATTTTGGAGTGCAGTATCAAACTACAATTGAAGGTCTGGCTCTCGGGGCTAGTGTTTCAAACTTCGGTCCGAGAGCTTCGTATGAAGGGAGAGATGTTTCCTTCAATTATGATGCGAATCCCGATGTTCATGGGGATCATCCCGCACTTCCTTCGGAATTAAGGATGGGAGAATTCGGATTACCTACTCTTTTCAGGGTAGGTCTCTCTTATTCACTTATTTTAAATGAATGGAACCAGTTAATTGTTTCTTCCGATGCAATGCATTCAAATGATAATAATGAAAGGATTAATGTCGGAGGAGAATATATGTTCCTGAATTCTTTCGCAGTAAGAGGAGGATATAGAGATCTTTTTCTTAAAGATGCGGAAGGAGGACTTGTACTTGGGGCAGGCGCCAAAGTCGGTTTTTCAGGAACCATGATAAGCTTTGATTATGCATGGGCAGATTACGGGAGATTAAATGACACTCATAGATTTACAGTGGGGCTTCATTTTTAAAGGTATAAGGGAATAGTGGTATAAGGATATATGGGTATAGAGGTATATGGTGTATATGGGTATAAAGGTATAGAAGGTTTAAGGAATAAATACTTTGTACTAAGTTTTAATTTACACACCTTATACCTCTATACCTTATACTCTATACCTAAAAATCAACTTTAAATATTTATATATGATAAAATTGATTCTTTGTCTTTTAATTTTCTTTTCTCCTCTTATTACTGCGCAGAAGGAAAGAGTCGTTGCTGAAACCGGAAGCCGAAAAATTTACGAATCGGAATTCAAAGAGAGATTTGATTTCAGTGTCCATCCGGGCTTGCTAAAAGGAGATATTTTAAAAGCAAAACAGGATTTTCTGCATCAGCTGATTGCGGAAAAACTTTTATCCTTGGAAGCAGGCCGGAGAGGTTCCGATACTTTGGAAGCTTTTAAAGATCTTATGATCCCGTTAGAAAATATGTTTATTAGAGATGCTCTGTATACCTCCGAAATAAAAAATAAAATCAGCTGGTCTCAGAATGATATAGATGAAGGTGTCCTCAGAATAAGTAAACTTCTGAAATTAAAATTTATTTATTCAAAAGATCAGCATGAAGTTGAAGAAATTTTTTCTCTCCTGCAGAAAGGCGCCTCCTTTGATTCGCTGCTGACTCCGAGGAATGAAGCTGAAGAACAAAAAGTGCCGAGAGAAGTTACATTCGGCGTTATGGAGAAACCTGTCGAGGATGCTGTCTACAGCCTTAAGGTTGGAGAATTTACCCGACCTGTAGAATCTGAAGATGGTTTTTATATTCTGAAATTAATTGATATCGAAAATAATCCTAATTTAAAAGATCAGGAATTAATCCGCGAAGATGTTAAGAGAATTGTGCGGACTAGAGCGGAATTCGGAAGATATCAGGAATATCACCGGAATTTATTTAAAAAGGAAAGAGCAGCGGCCGACAGGGAAATCTTTGAAAAGCTTTCTTCTAGCTTCGTAAAAATATTTAAAGAAAAGTATTCATCTCAAAAAAGCGAGTACAAAGATAAATTTTTCTTAATCGGCAGTGAAATCAGTTCCGCTTCAAAATCGTTCCAGCCGGACATCTTCAATAAACCTTTCATTAAACTGGAAAAACCTATTAATCTGAAAATCTTTTTAAATCAGCTTAGCCAGGAAGGATTTTATATACAGGATACTACCGAGCTAAGCATCAGATCCTCTCTATCTTCTTATATCAGGAAATTTATTGAAGATCAAGTTCTGACTGCGGAAGGTGAAAGAAACGGATTTGATAATTCAGTCGAAGTAAAAAAATATACCGGTATGTGGAAAGATTATTATCTTTCCAAAATGCTGATGATGAATATGTTTGATTCTATAAAAGTAGGTGAAGAGGAAGCTTATTCTCTTTATAAACAGAATAAAGAGATGAATATTCAATTGCCCCTGGTAAATGTAAATATTGCGGAGGTTCTGACGGACA
>CAYSGP010000192.1:0-4251 GCA_964430095.1 uncultured Ignavibacteriaceae bacterium | reverse complement strand
GTAAAAATATTCGACAGCAGGGGAAGGTTAATTAAAACGTTGCAGAACAACCATGCTGCAGGTCTGAATAATTCGGTTATTTTCAATGGACTGGAGGATAACGGAACGGCGCTGCGAATGGGAATTTATATTATTTATCTTGAAGCCCTTAATGAAAATTATGGGACAACAGAGATTCTAAAAACCACAATTGTTGTCGCCAGGAAACTTAATTAATTACTTAAATAATTTTTGTCTTTTAAACCATTTTGATTATGCTTCGTAGCCAGTGAAAGCAAATTATAAACTGTTAATTCATCAAGATCTCCGTGAAATAGTGGGCTACTAAAAAAGCCGAGAGAGGTGTTGAGATTCAGTCGAAGAACTTTACAACTTTGTATTACAACTCTTCCCAATCTATAAACATTGCTGCAAAAATTATTTCCTACCTTAACAAGGTTCGAACAAACTTTGCTCAAGCATTTATATAAATGATATGATTGCTAGCAAATTTTACACCTAATAAACTAAAAACCGGTAGAAATTACTAGAATGAGCAGATTATTTTCTCTTTTTAAGAATCAGCTAATTTCTGCAATTAGGTATAATACTTGTTAAATAATAAGACATTACATAATGACGTGAATATTTTATAAACACATTTAACAGGTACTAATATGCCTAAGATTATAAAGGCAAAACTGTTTGCCGTAATATTTATTTTAAGCGTTTCTTTTATTTTTTTCAGCTGCGAAAAAGGAACAGAGATCGTTGGAGGTGGACCGGACGAGAATGCATCTGATGAAGAAAATTCAGTTACATTATCGGGACAAGTAATAAACGGTTTAACACAGACTCCTATTGATAGTGCAACCATTCTAATTGTAGGAGGTCTAAGCGATATTGTCCTAACTGCTGATGATCAGGGTAGATTTGATACGACAATTAGCACTGATGTCAATCTAAATCTCGCGTATTATACATATAAGGCGGGGTATTATATAGATACTACTCTATTATATGCAATGGTTAATAGAGTTGTAAATTCAATAATAAGATTGTACCCAATCAGCAGTACCGGCGGCATCCCATCAGGAGATCCGGTTAGTATTTTTCTCAAATCTCAATCAGCTCCTTTTATCGGAGTAAGAGCCAGCGGATCAGAAGAAACCGCTCGATTGATATTTGTCGTGCAGGATTCATCCGGAATACCAATCGATCTTGATCATTCGGTAGATGTTTCTTTTACTTTTGGTGCTGCACCCGGCGGAGGAGAATTGTTAAGCCCCGCCACAGTTAAAACAAATGATAACGGTGAGGCGCCTGTAAATATAACAAGCGGAACAATAGCCGGAACAGTTCAAATCATAGCAACTATACGTTTGCCCAATTTAACAATTACTTCATTGCCGGTGAGTATTACAATACACGGCGGATTGCCAGATGCCGCACATTTCAGTATTGCACCTCAATATCTCAATTTTGCTGGTTATAATATTTATGGCTTGACTGACGTTATTTCAGCATATGTTGGGGATAAATACGGTAATCCTGTAAGACCGGAAACATCAGTTTATTTCACCAGTACAGGCGGAATCATCGAAGGTTCAACAAAAACCAATGAACTCGGAATTGGTTCGGTTCAATTAGTTTCTGCGGATCCGAAACCATTCGATTCCGAATGGGAAATAAATGGATTAGGGGCAGGATTTGCTGAAATTAAAGCTCATACTTCTGATGAAAACCAAACCATTATTTACGATAGTATAATTGTTTTGTTCTCCGGGGTTCCCGGTATAACCATAAACCCGACTTCATTCGATATTCCTAATGGCGGACAGCAGCTTTTCAACTACACTGTAATGGATCAAAACCAGAATCCTCTAGCAGGGGGTACTAGAATTTCTGTAGAAGTAGCAGGTGATGATGCCGGATTACTTGGAGATGTAAGTTTCAGTTTGCCTGATACACAATCTCCATTATGGACTCAATTTTCTTTTATATTATATGATACTAAACCAGATACCACTAAGTACGTGCCGGTAGGCCTAGGTGTGGTTTCTGAGGGACCTAACGGCAGAGCATCGGTTACAATAACAGGACATAAAAGATAAACTTCTTCATTAAGGGATGAAAAGGCGTTCTGCATTCACAGAACGCTTTTTTTTTGATGTTAATTATACGTCCTCCGCAGTAAATTAAAAGATCTATCCTATTCACTATTTATGTATATTGACTAATTATTTTTCAAGTAAATAATCCCTTAAATTTTTTTAATTCTTAAAAGATGAATGTATAAATTTCTCCCGCTGGGAGCTGCTAAAGAGATTGGAGCCAGCTGTTTTTATTTGAATATTTCCGGGACGGGAATTATTCTCGACTGCGGAATACACCCGCAAAAGAAAGGACTTGAAGCACTTCCCGATTTTAGTTTATTGTTAAAAGAATCTGTAGATTATGTTATAATTTCCCACGCACATCAGGATCATTTAAGCGCACTGCCTTTCCTTGTAAAAGAATTTCCTTATCTTAAAATAATAGCTACTCCTCAAACTAGGGCCCTTGCAGAGGTTGTGCTGCATGATTCCATCTCAATTTTAAAAAAACAAATAAACAATAATGAATTTGAAATTTATTCTCATGAGGAAATTGATCTTCTTATTCAATCGATAGAATACAGATCATATAATGAAGAGTTTGTTCTATCCGGTTATAACGGAACAGAACAGATAAAAGCAACATTCTACGATGCCGGACATATTTTAGGTTCGGCGGGAATTTTATTAGAAACAGTAACTTCAAATCATAAATTGTTTTATACCGGGGATATTAATTTATCGGACCAGATATTATTAAAATGTGCCGAGCTGCCGGACGGTAAAATAGATACACTTATATTGGAATCTACTTATGGCTCAACTGATTCATTGTTAGTTCCGGAATGGGATAAAGAAACTATCAGGCTTGCTACTGAAGCCAATAAAATATTCAATAAAGGCGGATCGATTTTAATTCCTGCTTTCTCTCTTGGAAAAACACAGGAAATCCTTGCAACTATTTGGAATTTAATTGTAAAGCGGAAAATTCCGGCTGTCGATATTTATACCGGTGGAACGGCAGTAAAAATCAGCCGGGTTTATGATTATAATAGGTACGTTGTAAACATGTCTGATAAAAATTTCGAAATCTTATCTATTCCGCAAAAGAATCTTTATGAAGTGGAAAATATTAATGATTTCTTTAAAAATGTTTCTATTGTTATAGCATCAAGCGGTATGATGATCGAAGGAACAGCTTCATATAATCTTGGATTAAAATGGCTCACTCAGCCTGAATCAGCCATCATTTCCGTCGGCTACATGGATGAAGGCACCCCGGGATTTAAATTTACAAACGCAAAAAAAGGAGATGTATTAAGATTTGATGGATATAAAGATGAATTAGTCAGATGTGCAGTAAAAAAGTTCCGGTTTCCTTCACATGCAAGACGGGAACAGCTTCTTGAGATAGTGAAAATACTCGATCCGGAAATAATTATTCTTGTTCACGGAAAGCCGGCTTCAATTGATTGGATCGGTAATAAAATACTGAAAGAAAATAATGGGAGAAAAAACAGGAAAGTCTTTTCAGCGGAACCGGGAAAAGAAATAATTATTTATCCATAAATCTTGGCAGTAAGGATTAAATTTTTTTTGTCTAAAATTTTTGGGCATTCTTCTGGAATTTCTCTGCCATTGAACTCCCCTTCAACCTGATGAACTTCTAATAAACTACTTATATTAGCTCATTAAAAATTTGATCGATTTTTTTACCGGACGTCTAGAAATGAAAAAAACTTTCAAGATATTTCAGGCAGATGCTTTTACAAAAGAGCTATTTAAAGGCAATCCCGCAGGTGTTGTTTTAAATGCTGACGGATTAACGGAAAAGCATATGTTATCAGTAGCAAAAGAATTAAACAATTCAGAAACTGCCTTTATTTTTTCTCCTGAAGATAAAGACCATGAGGTAAAAATCAGGTTTTTTACGCCATCTGTTGAAGTGCCATCCTGCGGTCATGCAACAATAGCCGCTCATTATGTAAGAGCAAAAGAAAATAATTTATCTTCTGGAACAATTTACCATAAAATCGGGATCGGGGTTTTGCCGGTAGACATAATGAAGCAAGATAATGACTATAAAATAATGATGACTCAGGGGAAACCTGAATTTTTAGAAATTATGAAAGATGAAAATAGAAATTATCTCATAAATTCTTTGGGACTAAAGGAC
>CAYSGP010000191.1:0-3489 GCA_964430095.1 uncultured Ignavibacteriaceae bacterium | reverse complement strand
GTCGTCAGATGAAATATGTATTATTATTATATTGGTATCGGGCTGTGTTTCCCCTTTCAATATATAAAAAGCACGTTCGGTGTTTTGATCTATAAAGCTGCTGATTCTGAAGGAAATAATAAAAAGAGCGGAGAAAATAATAATTAGAATTTGAATAATTATTTTAGTGCGGTTCTTCAACTGTTCGGGCTCTTTATTCTAAAGGAAAAAGTAATTCAAAAATAAGAAAAATTACTGTTTATAATTATTTGATAAATAACGGAATGGTAAATAAAGATAAGCTATTTAATGTTACAAGACTCAAAGAAGATTTTCCCGGATATAATGAAATTATGCTGAAGCACCGGGAAGCCGTTGAGAAAGATGAGGATTTTTATATTGATCCGGAAACCGGCTTGATAGTATTTACGGCTTTATATTTATTTAACAGGGGATACTGCTGCGGGAGCGGATGCAGGCACTGCCCGTACTGAAATAGTTAGATTAAAAAACCGGAACCTATCTTAGACTATAGCTTTTTCATTTTACAGCCCTCGTTCAATTTTCATTAATCTTCTAGATAGGTTAATGCGTAATAAGAAACCCTCCTCCTTCCCCCACTTTAATAAAGGGGAGGAAGATGGTGGGGTTTTTATAAAGTTCTTGAGATTCTGAACGAGGTGAGAACTATAATATAAACTTGCTGAGATCCCTGTTCTTTACTATTGCGCTTAATTTATTCCTGACAAACTCTCCATTGATTACAACTTTTTCCTGAGGCACTTTATCCGGTACATCGAATAATATTTCATCAAGCAAAGTTGTTAAAATGGTGTGAAGCCGCCTTGCACCGATATTTTCAATCTGCTCGTTAACTTCAGTAGCAAGACGTGCGATTTCCCTTATTGCATCCTTTTTAAAATCTAATTTAACTCCTTCGGTTTCAAGCAATGCGCTGTACTGCTTCAGCAGTGCATTTTCCGGTAATGTAAGTATTTTGATAAAGTCATCTTCCGTTAAACTTTTTAATTCAACACGGATTGGAAAACGGCCCTGCAGCTCCGGTATCAAGTCGGACGGCTTTGCAACGTGAAATGCACCCGAAGCAATAAACAAAATATGATCGGTTTTTACGACGCCGTATTTTGTATTCACGTTGGAACCTTCAACAATCGGGAGGAGATCTCTTTGAACTCCTTCGCGGGAGACATCCGGGCCATGCCCTTTTCCGCCGCTGTTTGCCACTTTATCAATTTCATCTACAAAGACAATCCCGGAATCCTGTACTCTTGCAATCGCTTCTTTCTGGACTGCATCCATATCAATTAATTTCTGCGCTTCTTCCTGTGCAATTAAAGTCCGCGCCTCTGCGATTGAAGTTTTTCTTTTCTTCTTTTTCTTCGGCATTATATTTCCCATTATCTCCTGCAGGTTTATTCCCATGTCGTCCATCCCAAACGGGCCGAGCACCTGCATTCCTACAGTAGTCTGAACCGAAGCATCAAATTCAATCAGCTTATCGTCCATTTCCCCGCTTTTAATTTTGGCTCTCATCCATTCCCGTGTTTTTTTATTCTGATACGTTTCATTTTCTTCATTGTTTTCATTTCCTGCAGCGGATGCATGTTTTTTCACAGGCGGTATCAAAATATCTAGTACTCTTTCTTCAGCGAGATCTTCGGCTTTTGCCTGCACTTCCTGGGTTTTTTCAGATTTAACCATGTTTACTGCCGCATCCGTTAAATCGCGTATCATCGATTCAACGTCTCTCCCGACATACCCGACTTCAGTGAATTTAGATGCTTCCACTTTAATAAACGGCGCATTTGAAAGCTTAGCAAGCCTGCGGGCAATTTCGGTTTTACCGACTCCGGTAGGTCCGATTAAAATAATATTATTAGGAAGAATTTCTTCCCTTAAAAAATCTTTTATCTGCTGCCTTCTCCAGCGGTTTCTAAGTGCAATTGCCACAGCACGTTTTGCTTCCGTCTGCCCGATAATGTACTTATCAAGGATTTCCACAATTTGAGTGGGTGTTAATTCTTTTCTTTTCGCCATTATAAATCTCCAAACTTTAAAAGGAATGTACCGGAATTCCTATCACAATTTTATTTTTCAATTGTTTCAACATGAATTTTATCATTAGTATAGATGCAGATATCGGCTGCAGTTTTTAAAGCTTCAACAACAATTTCCTTTGCGGAGAGGTTGCTGTATTTCTTCAGCATCTTAGCTGCGGCAAGAGCATACGGTCCGCCGGAACCGATTGCAACAATATTATCATCAGGTTCAATTACATCCCCGTTCCCGGAAATTATCAAAGCTTTATCTTCAGTAACCACAGCAAGCATGGCTTCAAGCCGGCGCAGATATTTATCTGTCCGCCAGTCTTTGGCAAGCTCGACTGCTGCTCTTCCCACATTGCCTGTATACTGTTCAAGCTTGTCTTCAAATCTTTCCATAAGAGTAAAAGCATCTGCGGACGCACCTGCAAAACCGCAAAGAACTTTGCCGTTGGTAATTTTTCTTATTTTCATGGCATTATGCTTCATTACTGTATTGCCGACGGTTACCTGTCCGTCTCCGCCTATGGCGGCAATCCCTTTGTGAAGGATCCCCAGTATAGTTGTAGCCGTTATTTTATTTTCCATAAAAAAAATTATGTTAAAGATTTAAAAAAGTTTAGTACCCCTTTTTAAAGGGACTCTCCGTTCTTTCATTATTTCAAATTTAAATATTTATCAATCTTGATCGGAAAAATCCTTGGCACCCTGTTCCGGTATTCAATATAATCTTCACCGAATATTTCCGATAATTTCTTTTCTTCATATATAGATCCTACATAAAAATATCCGATAATACAGAGAAGCAAAGTCAAATAAAATAGATCCATAACCGGTCTGCAGACTAAAAATATAATAGTAAAAAAATATATCGGGTGACGCACAAACTTATAAGGTCCTTCTGTTGTGAAAGTCATCTTTTCATCCAATGATTCTGCCTGGTATTCTCCTTTAAACCATCTAATCACCTGGGGGATTCCGGTAAATTCACCCAAACCGGAAAATTTAACAGCCCAGATAATTCCAATTAATGCTAAAACCTGCGGTACTAAGATAATGAAATCGAATGGATTAGGTAAATCATAAATAATTATACCCGGTTGAGGAGATGCCCTTAAAAAAAAATAAAAAGTTATTAAAGCAAAGATATTATAAAATAGCCTGTATGCAGCAATCAGACTGCCGAACTTATTTTTGACATTTTTTTTTATTTTGAGAGAGGCTAAGATGGTATGAACAAAAGCAAATATTATAAAGAGTATAATAATGATTAATACATCGAGAACATAGCTCATTTGAATTCGCGGCGCAGCCTTGCAATAGGAATTTTTAAATGCTCCCTGTATTTTGCTACTGTCCGGCGTGCAATATGTATCCCTTCATCATTCAGGATTTCAGCCAATTTATCGTCGCTGTAGGGAGATTTCTTATTTTCTTTTTCTATTAT
>CAYSGP010000190.1:0-9110 GCA_964430095.1 uncultured Ignavibacteriaceae bacterium | reverse complement strand
TTTATTTCCGTAAATGCACAAGAAAAATATTATACATTTTCCGAACTAAAGGGGATGGAGGATCAATCCGGGAATACACATTTATTCTATAGGTTATTTTATTCAGATAGTTCGGAGCATAGTTATGAAACTGAAAACAGTATCTATCATTTAGATTTATCTAACAATACCGATACTTTATTTCTTTTTGATGGAGGGGGTTGGAATCAAATAATTGATATTCACTTTACAACTATAGAAGATTATGAATTCTGGGATAAAGATCCCGCAAAATATATTTATTGCGGAATAGAAAGTGTTGTAGATCCGGTTCGTATTATTAAGAGATTTGATCAATCAAGCCCATCTTTTTCGGAAATGGGAATAACTGCTAACCTGGCAAACCTTGAATTAGGGAAACAAGATGATTCTCTTGTTGTTGCCTCGGCTCCGAATCTTATAAAAAGCACGGATGGGGGATTTACCTGGGCAGATTTTTCGGATGTTGATTCATTAAAATATTTAAATATTGTTTCAATAAGTCCATATACTAGTGAAGAGATGTTCTTTATGTATCTGGGAAAGGATTTATGGAAGACAACAAACGGCGGCTCAACTATAAAACTTGTCCATCAAACGGATTATTCCATTCCGAAACTATTTTATGATAAAGACTCGATTCATATTTACGGAGTATCACTTAATAGATTAATAGCTTCAGATAACAGAGGGGATTCTCTTAGCTGGACTGAAAGGTACTTAGGATCATCTTCAATATTTGTAAGCGTGGATTATTCTCAGTCTGGTAAAATATATTTAGCCGAGGGAAAAAGAATTTATGTATCTGAAGATTATGGAGAAACTTTCAGCGAATACAAAGTGCTTGACAGAAGAATTGTCGGTGTATACAAAAAGCCTGACTCTGATAAGCTTTATGCGGCAACAAAATATAATCTTTATGAAATTACAACTGATACAATAAAGGTTCTCAAAAGCCATCAACCCGATCCTGAATTAGCTGAATACTATCCTCTGTCAATCGGCAATAAGTGGGTGTATTCTAATTCATTTTGTCCTTTTGCCCAACCTTGTAATCATTCAATGTACACTGTCGAAATAACCGGTGATACCATTATGTCCAACGGATTAAAATATTATATATTTAAAGCAACGAATAAAAGTCATGAAGAGATTTATTTTGATAGATACAATGTAGAAGATGCAACCGTAAGAAGATTTTCTTATAATGAAGAATATATAGTTGAGGAACTAGCTGCCCAAGTTGGGGATACTTTATGCGCTACCTTGTCTGAAATCATTGAAGATAATAATTGCGGAAGAATATTTACTGAAGAAATAAATGTTTCTCTTTTTAATAATGTTTTTAAAAAAAGAAAGTATGAAGTACGGGTAGTTCCCGGATATGAATACTCATTAGTAAAAGGTATAGGTTTTTATAGTCATGATGAGTGGGGCAATGATCCTGGTGGATCAACAAGGTTAAAAGGCTGCATAATTAATGGAATATTATATGGGGATACTTCTCTTACAGGAATTAATGATGAACAAGAGAATCAGCCGACTGAATTCTCTCTCTTCCAAAACTTTCCCAATCCGTTTAACCCCGCAACTAAAATCCGGTATACAATACCCAGCAAGCAGTTTGTCATATTAAAAGTTTTTGATTTACTAGGACGGGAAGCTGCAACTCTTGTAAATGAAGAAAAACCGGCAGGAGAGTATGAAATTGAATTTAATGGCAGCAGTCTTTCCAGCGGAATTTATTTCTACCAATTGAAAGCAGGAAATTCAATCTTTACAAAGAGAATGATATATTTAAAATGAAAGAAGATTAGCTTGACGGTCATTTAAAATAAAAACGGGCGGAATCTTTATCCGCCCGCATTATTGTTTATTAACCTTTCTATTGTAGTTTGAACACAATCGGGATCATTACCTGTACTTTCACCGGTTTTCCTCTTTGCATTCCGGGTTTAAATTTTGTCTGTTTTATAGCATCCTCTGCCGCTTCATCAAGTCCTGCGCCTAATCCTTTTTGAACTGCTGTTTTTGTTACATTTCCCTGTTCGTCGACAAAAGCAAGCACGAAAACTTTTCCTTTAACTCCTGCTCTCTTGGCAATGTCGGGGTAAACAATTTTATTTTGTATTGCCTGAATTCCGCCGATCGGTTCCGGCATATCTTCAACAGCCACGAAATAAAGAGGTTCTTCTTCTATTTTCTTCTCTTCCTTTGGGGGAACCAAAGGTACTTTTGTTTCCACAACTTCTTTTTTGGTTTCCACCACAGGTTTTATTTCAGGTTTTTTAACTACTTCAGGTTCCTTTTTTACTTCCTTCTTCTTGTATTCTTCAAGAGCGCTTATCGGTGCTTCAATAGGTGCCGGAGCCTTTGGAAGCGGGGGCTGCTCATTTTTCTGTATAGTTTTGTTTTCCTCTTTTACCGGCTCTATATTTTGCGTCTGCTCTATGTTTTTACTGCTGCTTAAATTTTCTGGCGGTGCTTTGACTACATTCTTTACTAGACTATTGCCGGTATCCGCAGCCTTTCCTCCTGAAAAATTCAGATATGCAAAAACACCAGCGATAATTAAAAATGCTGCAGCTGCAGCTATCATCATAGTTTTCTTGGATGAACCTTTTTTTACAGGTACTTCTTCTTCTTCCTTTTCTCTAACCTGTGGTTTAAGAGTTTCCTTATTTACTCTTTCAAGATGTTCTCTTTCCTTGTGGATAACTGGAGATGGTTCTATCCTTGTTTCTTTTTCTTTAACAGGGGGAATTATTTTTTCTTTAATAACCGGAGGAGTCGGTGTTAATTCCGGATCTTTAAATGGAATCGGACCGGAGAAAGGTTTTGGCTCCGATAGTTCCTTCTCGATTTCTGTTATTACAATTTCCGGTTCTTCCTGAATAATAGGCTTAGGCTTCCTGTTTTCTATTTCTTCTTTTATCTTAGCTAACTTCTGTATTATCGTATCTTTTAAATTTGCCGGAGGCTGCTCAAGATTTAAAGAAATGGGCAAAAGTGCTATTAGGTTTTGATATTCGCCGAAGCCCTTCCATGGAAAGTATTTATCGCTTTGTTTTGATGCTGCAAGTGCAGACTCATCTTGTGCATCAAGACAGCCTAGTACTTCGAGTTTTATTAACTCTAATGCTTTTTCTTTTTCCATTTTTCTATCTTTAATTTGTTAATTTTTGCATAAGAATCCCCATTGTGGACTGCAGTTTAATCTTTACAGTAGAAGCAGGGATTTTTAATTTTCCGGAGATACCTTTATCACTCAATCCTTCATAATAGGATAAATCTAAAACTAATTTTTGAGCATCGGTAAGGCTGTTTATTATTCCTTTAATCTTTTCGCTCATTTTCATTGCGTTTTCCAGTTCTACTGCCCCGATTTCCGTCGATAGTTTTGGTACGATGGCGTTAATCTCATATTCTTCAGTGTAATCTGACAGACCGTGATCTCCTCTCTTTCTCTTCAAGACATCAATTGCTTTATTCCGGGTTAAAAGCATCAGCCAGGCATAAACATTATTAATCTTCGGATCAAATTTCTGAGCTCTTTTCCAGATTATTAAAAAGATATTAGAAAGAGTATCTTCTGCTGTCTTTTGATCCCCCACTATTTTTTTTATTAAAGTATAGAGTAAAGCCGAATACCGGTCGTAAAGATGACCGAATGCATTTGAATCGAAGTTCGCTATTTCCAGCATTAACTCTTTATCGGATGATTTATTGCTTGTAGCCAAACCGAATTCCCTTCAAATTGCTTATAAATAAAAATTTTATAGATACTTAACAATTTTAGTACCATTCATTTATTTTTTCGGCTCATCTTCATGAATAGCCGCTGTGAACTTGCACTTAATTATTTTGTTTATGGTTTTTTTTCTTCTAAAAATGATTAAAAGGTAAAAATTACTTTGAATATGGCGAAATAATGTTCTCAACTTAAAATTTATATTAAGATTGCGGAAAAGGAAGATATCTGATTCAGTTATTAATCTGTTTTCAGGTTAAAATTACAGGTATGCAGAGATTTATTACTTAGCAGCAAAAACTATTTTTATTACAGCTTGAGATTTTAAATTACAGTATCACAAATAATTTTATAAATTGATACTAAGTGGTAAATGGATTAAGTTTATGAATAAATTAAACAGATACTTCAATTCAATTATGAGCAACCAAAAGGAAATAAAACCAGCTTACCGCACTGAAAATATAAAATATGCTGTCAGAGATATTGTAGTGCTGGCTAACCAGGCTGCAAAGAGCGGGAAGGAGATGCTTTATCTTAATATCGGGGATCCTAATCTTTTTGATTTTATAACTCCGAGACATATTATTGAAACCACATTCAAGGCAATGCTGGAAAATAAAAATGGTTATGCTCCTTCTTCCGGTATAACCGAAGCTGTTAAAGCGGTTGAATTAGAGGCAGAGAAGAAAAACATTATAAATGTCCAGGATGTTTTTATCACTACTGGTGCCAGCGAGGCAATAGATATATGTTTGACAGCTTTGGTAAACGAAGGAGAAAATATTTTAACACCAACTCCCGGTTATCCTTTATACACAGCAGTAGCCAGCAAGCTGAGAATGATGGAAAACCCTTATTACCTGGATGAGAAGGATAATTGGCAGCCTGATATTGATGATATAAAAAGCAAAATAAATAAAAATACCCGGGGAATAATTTTAATAAATCCCAATAATCCTACCGGATCCTTATATAAAGCTGATACTCTGCAAAAAATAGTTGAACTGGCTCTTGAGCATAATCTTATAATTTTTGCCGATGAGATTTATGATAAACTTTTATTTGATGAAAAAAATCATATATCTATTGCTTCTTTAAATAAAGATGTTTCATGTGTTACGTTCGGGGGTCTTTCCAAAAACTATTTCGTACCGGGATTTAGAATAGGGTGGGGAATAGTGAGCGGAAATTATTCAATACTGAAAAATTACATTGAAGCAATTAATAAAATTTTGCGCGCCCGTCTTTCTGCAAATCATCCCGAACAATATGCGATTAAGACTGCTTTACAGGAAGATCAATCGCACCTGATTGAAGCAAAGAAAAAATTAACTTTAAGAAGAGACATTACAGTTAAAATGCTGAACTCTATTCCGGGGATCTCCTGTGTAAAGCCGGAAGGTGCTTTTTATGCCTTCCCAAGGCTCCACATGGAGCAGAATGACAGCCATTTTGTTTCAGAATTAATTAAAGAAACCGGTGTTGTCGTTGTACCCGGAAGCGGATTCGGACAAATACCCGGCACCCAGCATTTTAGAGTAGCATTTCTGCCAAATGAAGAAACTTTGAAAAAAGCTTACACCAGCATTGGAAACTTTTATTTAAAATATTTAGAAAAATTTGCAGGAGCTGCAGCAATTAAATAATTCCTCAAAAAATCTGCAGTCATAAACTAAATGTTTAATTCAAACTTCCATTCTTGATTAACCGGGTGTGTTTATCTATATTTTGCTCCCTTATTTTAAAACACTGAAAATAAATTGTCTAATTACAATAAAACAATTCTCCCTTCCGGAGTTAAGATTATTTCGGAATTTATTCCGCATGTACAGTCTTTTTCGCTCGGATTCTGGTTTAATGTAGGTTCGAGAGATGAAAACAAAAAGAACAACGGAATCAGCCATTTTATTGAGCATATGCTTTTCAAGGGGACTAAAAAACGGTCTGCCAAAAAAATTGCCGAAGAGATTGAAGGCTATGGAGGATACCTTAATGCATTTACTTCAAAGGAACATACCTGCTATTACGGAAGGGGTTTAAGCCGGCATCTTCAGCGCACTTTCAATGTTATTTCAGATATGATTCAAAACTCATCTTTCAAGCATAGTGAGATAGAAAAAGAAGCGGGTGTTATTATTGATGAGCTGCTTGATATAAATGATAATCCTGAAGAGCTCATTTTCGACAAATTTGAAGAAATCATTTACGCAGGTAACTCACTTGGTTTTCCTATAATCGGAGCTGAACATAATATTAGGAGCTTTACGCAAAAAGACTTCTTTAATTTTATCGATGAAAAATACGGTTTCAATAATCTTACGATTGCCGCTTCAGGTTCAATTGTTCATAACGATCTTATCAGATTAACCGAAAAATATTTCACAAAGGATCTAGGACAAAAAAATCAAAAAAGAAAATATATTTTACCGTCTGCGGCTCCAAGTACATTTACTTCGAAGGAAATACAGCAAGTTCACATCATTGTAGGGAGGGCTTCCTATGGCCATAAGGATGAGGAAAGAATACCGTTGAATATTTTATCTCATATTCTCGGTGAAGGAAGCAGTTCACGCTTATTTCAGTCAATCAGGGAAAAAAACGGAATTGCCTACCAGCTTAATTCATTCCTGAATTCCTTTTATGATGTTTCTTCATTCGGTATTTACCTTTCAACAAATGAAAAGCAGGCGGGAAAAGCTATTGATGTCTTATTCAGAGAGCTTAAAAAAATCCGAGAGAAGAAAGTATCGGACAGGGAATTAAAAAAAGCCAAGGAGTATCTGAAAGGCGGGATGCTTCTGAATCTTGAAAGTACAACTGCCAGGATGTTCAGAATGGCAAACTCGGAACTATATTTTAACAGATTGATCTCTGTTGAAGAAATGATTTCGAAAATTGACGCGGTTACTTCGGTGGAAATTCTGGAAATAGCCAATGAAGTTTTAAGCGAAAATTCATTAACAAAAGTTATTATAAGCAATCCGTCATTTAGACAGAACTGAAAAAAATATCTATGAAATAAATTGTTTCTTTTAATTAAATTTATCGAAAATGATAAATTTCTACCGATTCTGTTAAAAATGAAGTTTTTAAATTATTCATAGGTTTGACAATAGCATTTCAAATTGCTACTTTTTAATGAAGATGACGATGGTTTTATTCTTTTTTAAATAGATGAAATAAAGATTAAATTTACCCGCAACGATCAAATTAGTTAGGTTTAGTTCCGATAAGACAAGTGGATGGTTATTTTTTTGAGGGCGTAAAATCTCCCCGGTATTGTCGACGGAATTTTATGAATAAATTTTACTATTTACTATTTTTTTTAGTTTTTCCTTTTAACGGATTTACACAGGTCGCAGAAAAAAATTACAGGCTGCATTACCCTGAATTTATTCCAATTAATTCCTCATTTGAAGTTTCCATAGTTATAGCGAACGGCTATATTAATGCTGACTGCCTTGAAGTTTATTTTGCTGCCGAAAAAAAAATTGATCTCACTAAATTAAAATTTAAATGTTTCTATTCTTTTAATTATATACCTTTTAGACCTGCTTCCCTTATCGGATATGACGGTCAGGTTTATAAGGCAGAAATCTACCTCGATGCATCCGGCCCCGCCTTGGGTGAGTTCTTTCAATTGATATTTAGCTTAAAAGCTGAAGATATTGCGGAATCAACAATCAAGATTCTAGGTATATTCAAAGACAGCACTTCCATACTCGGATATCTGGAAGATCAAAATCCGGATAATACCATTTCTGCAGACCTTAAATTTTATAACCCGCAAAAGAATGCAGGTAAAGCACTTCAGCTTAACAGCTCATCAATTTTTACACTTTCTTATCCGCATCTAAAAACAGATTCCCTGCTGACCGAATTTTGGTTTAAAGCTTACAAACTGCCTTCGACTTTTTTAAGCGTAAAAAGCAAGCTTAATCTGCATGACGAATTTTCGGTTTCCACAAATGATTTTCAAATGCTCTCGGTTCAATCGGGTGCAAATAATTTCGAAGAATTGAGGCCGGTTTTTGTAAGTAAAAATGTATGGTATCACTTCGGAATTTATTTTTTATTTAATGAAAGTACCGTTTCCTTTTACTGCAACGGCGATCTGATTTCTAAAAAAGAATTCAATGAAATTATCCGGCCTGAAGATTTGGAGTTTGTCTTCAGCAACAATTCTGATGAAACCGTTTTTCAAATAGATCTTTTAAGATTTATTGATCTGCATAATTCTATGGATGCCTCTTTCGAAAATTTCAATTATTTAAATTTTATTTCCGACAGTTCACATATAATCTCCCAGTTCAATTTTGATAACAGCGATGAGAATTTAAGCCAGGAGCAGATTAAAATTAATTCATCTCAAATCCAGCATGTAAAATCTGATGCGCCGATTTTTGCCCGTGCTCCCGAATTGAATATTCATGTTTTGAGTAAAATGTACCAGCTTGAATGGTCAGGCGGTGATTTCAGGCAGGCTTCCTCTTATATTCTGGAAAAGTCTTCCGGAAATTCTCCCTTCGCCGGAATATTTACTATCGAACCTGAAAAATCCCCCGAGAAAATTTATACTTATCTTGATAAAAAGGATGAAAATGCAGAAATAGTTTATTATAGAGTGAAGCAGGTAAATAAGGATGGAAGCATTATTTATTCTTCTCAAGTTAAAGTGGGGCAGGGTTTATTGACTCCGTTTTTTATAGAGCAGAATTTTCCGAATCCATTTAATCCCAAAACCAGTATTTTTGTCGAGCTCTTTGAAGACAGTGAAGTCGAAATTACTATTTATAATTTGGAAGGCGGGGAAATTGCCAAAATCTTTAAGGGTTTTTTGAGAAAGGGGAAACATAAGTTTTCATTCGATGGAACGGGGCTCCCCTCAGGAATTTATTTATACAAGGTGGACACTCCTAATTATTCTGAAATAAAAAAAATGATTTTAACAAAGTAATTTTAAGATTCAAAAGAGCCATTGATCTGATAATGCTCTTTTGATGAAAAAATTTAAATTTTTAGTAAGAATGCTTGCAAAAATAATTTCCAGCACTACCTACGGTATAGATGCATATCTAATTGAGGTCGAAACTAATGTTGAAAGGCAAATCCCCGGTTTTACAATTGTGGGATTACCGGACAATACTGTAAAGGAAAGCAGAGAAAGAGTAACTGCCGCTGTGAAGAACAGCAATTTTGAAATTAAGCCAAGCAAAATTACTGTTAATCTTGCTCCGGCAGATATTAAAAAAGAGGGGAGTGCATTTGATCTTCCGATTGCAATCGGGCTGTTAGCAGCAACTGATCATGTGAAAGAAGATTTCATATCAGAATCAGT
>CAYSGP010000189.1:0-5954 GCA_964430095.1 uncultured Ignavibacteriaceae bacterium | reverse complement strand
TTTTAATTACGGACCATAATGTTCATGAAACTTTAAGCATTGTGGACAAAGGCTACATACTGATTAACGGTTTAATCTTTAAACACGGAAAAGCAAAAGAACTTGCCGAAGACGCGGAGGTGAAAAAGCTTTATTTAGGTGAGAAATTTAAGTTGGACAGGTACTAGAGGAAAGTAGGGAGTAAGGAGTAGGGAGGAAAAAATTAAAAGATCATTTTAAAATTAGGGGAGATAAATCAGAAGATCATCCAGGTCTGTTCCTTCAAATATTGACGAAGCATGGAGAAAAAGAAGGTATCCAAAAGCATTTGTAAATAAATTGACTGATTCGTTGGCTGAAGAATCTGAGACAGAAGTATCTTTAGATTTTTCTTTAGATTTAAATTATATCGATAAAGAAAAGCACTATTATTTTACCCAAAAATATGAAGAAGTAGCCAGAATGCTTTGCTCAATGATTGATAACCCTGATAAATTCTGTTATTAACCGATTTTTCCTTACTCCATACTGTTTCTTACTTACTCAGTCCTCCCGATAAAATAAACGTCATGATCTCCTTTGCACCCGCATCTACTAATTTTATGTCAGACAAAGGAACAATAATCAGGTTCCCGGCGAAGTTATAGGCCTGGGGAATGTAAACGGCAACTTTATTTTTCTCACCCAGAAGTTCAAGATTTTCTTCTGTAATAAATCCTAAAATTTCAATGCTGCTCTCCTTAGAGGCTTTAACCAGGACAGGTTTATTGAATTTTTTCTTATCCCCCACAAACGCTTCAATTAAATCTTTAACCGAATTATAGATTATGCTGATTAAAGGAAGTTTGTTAAAAAGATTATAAACAAAAATCGTTACTCTTCTTGTTAGTATATTGGATGCAATGAAGCCTACGGCTAGAATAATTAGAAGGATTAATAAAAAACCAAGACCGGGAATATTAAAGCTGAAAATGTTGTCAAAGGTAATGAGAACCCAGTAAATAAGGTAAATTGTTGCTGCGGCGGGAAGGGTTACTATTAATCCTTGAAAAAAATACTTTGTAACTTTTTTCATGAAAACTCTCCGATTTTCTTATTAAAAAATAAGAAATAGAAACATATATTAAAATGAAGTGTTGAAAGGTAGGAAAAATATTTTAACAGGTGAGAATACATTCAATAAAAATGAATTTTATTCTCCCTTCTTTTGAGAATAAACCATACATATTTCCTGAAGAACAAAAAAGATAGTCTTTATCTAAACAGCGCTTTCCCCTGATTCTTCGGTTCGGATCCTGATTGCATCGCCTATGGAAGAGATAAATATTTTTCCGTCACCAACTTCCCCGGTTTTTGCTTTATTAATAATTATTGAATTTGCTTCCTCAAGTTTATTATCTGCACAAATTAATTCAATCTTTATCTTCGGTACAAACTCTATTTTATATTCCGAACCCCTGTAAATTTCCGTATGTCCTTTCTGCCTCCCGTACCCTTTTACTTCAGTAACAGTAAGTCCTGTAAATCCGGCTTCCTGCAGTGCATGATGAACTTCATCAAGCTTATGGGGTCTGATCACTGCTTCAATTTTTTTCATTTTAAACCTCTCGGCTGATTTAATTAAATACCGGTTTCAGTTTCAGTATTCACCCGGTTCTTTTAATCTTTAAGAGAACTGATATGATTAAAGATTTAGTCAAACATAAATTTATTTAAATCAAACATCAAATATCATAGGATTAATGTTTTGGGAATGAAATCGGGAGGAGAATTGGCTAAAGATTAATTATAAAAATTTTTTAATATGTATGCAGGGAATTGCTTCCCTGCAATTTTTATCTTATTACAAATTTTTCCAGAGAATAAAAAAATACTATTATTGAAAAATAATATCCCAGCAGGGCAAACCATATTTTCAACACTTTTTCATGACTGCTGCCCTGGACGAAGTGACCCGCTGCGATTATAAATACCACTAATAAAAAACTGATGTTTATCCAAAGAGCAGCATCAAGTTTACCATTGCTGTTCAAATTCTGAAGACCCATTAAAGTAGTTAAACCCAGGAGAGTAATTATTGTCGGCATGTATTTTTCATACCAGGGATATTTTGAAAAATGGATGCCGAAAGAGTCTGCAATTCCCGATATAAGCAAATACCCTGCGCAAATGAAAACCGCAATTAGAAGCCCGTTTGAAGAATAAATAAACGGATTCCATTCAGGATTTTTTACTTTTAATAGAACGTTTGCAGTAAAGTAGCCCAAAGTACAAATTAAACCGATATACAGCTGCTTCCTATTCTGCCGGCCCCATACTTCATAAGGATTGAAAAAATCCTTAATTAATTTAATCAGCAAATGATCATGATCGGTATTCAATTCTATTTCTTTAATTTTGCCCATATTATCCTCATTTCTACAGAAACCTATTTATAATAAAAACTTATATAAAATTGTAGGCAATTATTCTTATAAATGTATGATGAATAACACACCTAAAAGTTACATGAAACGCCAAGACTAATTGTACTGGATGTTTTTGAAGGTGCATCTTCACTTACAGGATATATCTCATCACTCGCACTGTCAAGCCTGTATTCAACTCTGAATGTGAATCCATCCCATTTAAATGTAGGGACGAGAGTAACGTTTAGTGTATTAAAGTCGGTAATCAAGGTTCCTGTCCTGATTCCATCCGAATCGGAGAAATACTCTATACGTGTTCCTAAGTCAAAATTATCCGATAATGAAATTACAGGCTGTATACCAAATCCGACCCACGTGGCATCGATAGTATCAATTGTTTCTGCACCATAGTTTACCTGGAAATTCAATGCAACTCCCTTAATCACTTTAGTTACCCCGGTTAAGTCCAAAGAAGCTCTTGCATCATCGCTGGGTGCAAGCTGTTCGACACCCCATGAGCCTGAAATACCGAATGCCAATGGATCTCCTAAATTTACACCGAATCTTCCTATTATTGTTTTGTCTTTGTTATTATCAATCAGAAGATCCCAGCCGTTAACAACACCAAGCTTAATATCAACCTTGTCAGAAGCAACAAAAGTAAAATAAGCTCCTACATGACAATATGCTTCGGCTAGTCCATACATGTACCCCCGGGAAATAGTTGGATTTACCGGGCCTTCAATTACTTCGATACCTTCAAAAGTTCCAAACTTTCCGCCGGTGAATTTAAATTTATCGGAGAAAGAATAAGTCATATAAGCTTCCTGAAGATCTACACCAATGCTTGGTCCGCCTCCCGTCTGATTCAAAAGTCCATGCACCCCGGCATCGGTTCCGAAATCTACTTCGGCAGTATAGCTGAGTTTTTCTGATGGTGAGCCATTGAGAGCTATATGAGCATTGTTCAGTAAAATCTGGTTTGATCTTGCATCGTATGAACGGAGCATATTTACTGTAGTATCTCCGAAATAATAATTATAAGTCGCTTCAACATGACCGGTAATAACCGGAGCTTGAGCGAATAAATTTAAAGCCGCTGGAAAAACAAATAAAGCCGTCATAAGTATTCTGTTATAAAGATTATTCATTTATTACTCCTTTATATTGTTAATCTGGATCTTATATTTTGACAGTTAAGGAAGGGGGGTGAATTTTATACTTCACCCCCAAATAAAAATTATGCTAGATGATAACCTTCTTCACCATGATCAGTGAGATCAAGTCCGGTGACTTCATTTTCTACACTAGGCCTCAATCCAAGAACTGCTTTAACAATGTATGCTATGATCACCGTTGCAATTACAGAAAGAAGCAGCGTAAGAACAATTGCTTTAATCTGTTCCACAAGTAAGCCGTCTGCAACTTTTGCCACATTGCTGTTGACTGAATCGGTAGCGAGGATACCGGTCATGAATGCTCCCAAAGTTCCTCCGACTGCATGTACTCCGAAAGTATCTAAAGCATCGTCATACCCGAGCCATGCTTTTAATTTCCAGACAGCGAGGTAAGGAATTAATCCTGCAAGTATTCCGATGATTACCGCTCCGCTGGTATCTACAAATCCGCACGCAGGCGTAATTACTACCAAGCCTGCCACTACACCGGAGCAAAAACCTAAAACTGACGGTTTTCCTCGTGTAATCCATTCAGCCATGGGCCATACAAACGAAGCAACAGCTGCAGCAATAGTAGTGGTTATAAATGCATTTGATGCAATTCCGTCTGCAGCAACAGCCGAACCTGCATTAAAGCCGTACCAGCCCACCCACAGAATTCCTGTTCCAACCATACAAAGCACCATACTGTGCGGAGGCATAGGCTCTTTGCCAAAGCCGACACGTTTACCTAGGATCAAACAAAGAATTAGTGCCGACCAACCGGATGACATATGAACCACAGTTCCGCCTGCAAAATCGATTGCTTTAATTCCTGCGTTTGGATTCCAGATACCATTCATTAAACCATCTATTCCCCACACCATATGTGCTAGCGGGAAATAGACTAAAATCATCCATAATGCGACGAATAAGAGTATTGCAGAAAATTTCATTCGTTCTGCTATTGCACCGACAATTAATGACGGGGTAATTATTGCAAACATCATCTGGTATATGGAAAAAACATTTTCGGAAACCCAATAAGCATAATTACCGTCGGGAGCGGAAGTCACACCATTTAAAAACATATGTTTAAAATTCCCTACAATAGCACTTCCTCCTTCTCCAAATACCATAGAATATCCGAACATCCACCACATAATCGTTACGAGTCCCGCAATTCCAAGACACTGGGCAAGAACAGAGAGGACATTTTTCTGCCTAACCAGACCTCCGTAAAAAAGCGCAAGGCCGGGGAGCGTCATAAACAAAACGAGCGCCGTGCAAACCATCATCCAGCCGTTATGTCCTGGACCCGGTAATCCCGCTACCGAAGAGCCTGACGGATCTCCGTTACTAACGTATGCTTCCAAACCTGCGACCCTTTGTTCTAAAGTGGGATTGTCTTGTGCAAAAACCAAACTCTGTATCAGCAGAGTTAAGAATAGTACCGTTAAAAAGCCTTTCAATAACTTTGAAAGATTTCTCAATAAAATTGTATTCATTTAAGTCCCTCCTTAATAGTTTTTCCTATTAAATGATATTTTTTGCTTATCATGAACCCTCCTTTAATCTTTTAGATCATTCATTTATTTTATGATATTCTTATAATGCCGCTTCACCCGCTTCTTCAGTCCTAATTCTGATTGCATCGTCTATATGCGTAATAAAAATTTTTCCGTCTCCTACTTCCCCGGTTTTAGATTTGCTTATTATAATCTCCAGCGCTTTTTCACTGTCTTTATCAGAGCAAATCAGCTCAAGTTTTATTTTAGGCACGAACTCTATATTGTATTCCGAACCGCGGTAGATCTCCTTATGCCCCTTCTGCCTACCATAACCTTTTACCTCACTTACGGTAAGGCCCGCAAAGCCGGCATCCTGCAGAGCAGTATGAACTTCGTCCAGCTTATGCGGACGAATTATTGCTTCGATTTTTTTCATGAAGTACCTCTTTTTTTTATTATTAAAATTACTTCGCTCCCAGAAAGAAAATGTAACCATTGTACGAATTATATTAGGATAGTTAAGAGAATAACCTAAATAAGTAAAGTAACTTGGGACAATTATATAATTATTTTAGGATGTTGTCAAGTGCGGGTTAATTAAAATTTTCAGGAAATTCAAAAACAGAGAATTTTGCAGCAGTTTTGAATTAAAAAATTTCTGCGGTTTGAGTTATCACACAAGTTGATTATCTTTTAAATAAGAATATTTCCCCAGAGCGGCAAAAGTGTATCCCCGAAAATACCTTATTAAAATTATTTCCCTCCTCATATCAGTTTTAATATTATCCGGATGCAGTACTGGCGGGGAGATTATTATTATGGATTCCGGATTAATTTACATCGATAACAAAATAGGAACCGGAAAAGAAGCGGAACCCGGTGATGCTGTCTCAATTCAT
>CAYSGP010000188.1:0-2645 GCA_964430095.1 uncultured Ignavibacteriaceae bacterium | reverse complement strand
AGAGAAGGCAGCCACCTGGTGGGGACTCATCATCATGGCCATCGCAGGCCTCGCCCTTGGAACAGGCTTCTACTTCACTGCCCAAAGTGCGGGTATTGCAGTCCCGCTCATCATCATTCCCGGTTCAGCAATCTTTCTTATCATCATCGGATTCATCGGCATCGCATTCCTCTTCTTCTTTTCCCACCTTCTCGGGGGAAAAGGGACATTCACCCATTATTTTCGGGCATACTCCCATATTTATTAATCGATCGGACTTTATAGGAAATAGCCTTGAACTCAGGAAGCCCGGGTACGATAATAAAGTTATTTCACTGGGAGATATCGAAAATAGTTCTATAGTTAAATTAAATTATACCGGGAAAGAATACGGGGAAAGTTTTTACGAAAAAGATATTTCTAAAGTTTTAATCGGGACTATTATAATTCTAGGTGGAACCACCGCCTATTTTAAATTAAAAGCAGATGAAGAATTCGACAATTATCAAAGCAACGGCAGTCTGCGTTCTTTATACAATACAAGGAGGTATGATCTTATCAGCGGAATTTCTTTTGCTGCTCTGCAAATCAATTTTGGAGTGCTGATCTATTATTTTTTTATTGATTAGAGCAGAATAATTTCCCGGTTTAATTAATCTCTTTTTACTACGTCTAAAAACTTAAACTTGCTGCATCCGCGGCAATATCCGAAAACTTTCTTTTTCTTTGTCGCATAGGCTCTTAACCCTCCGGCATCACGGAATGAAATAGAATACCCGCAGTCCTTGCATTCAAAAAACCATTTCGAAGATTCATTCTCGATTTTTTCAAATAAAGTTTTTGGAAGAATAAATTTGAAAAATTTTTGAACCTTATTCATATGTATTCCTTTATACTTCACTCTTAATACCGGGCGATTTATAAATAACTTTTCCGTTCTTGATTGTCATTGAATTTAGATTAGTCCCGATATTATATATTATTTCCGAATAATCATTTGTATTGAATACTGCAAAATCTGCCTTTTTCCCGATTTCCAGACTCCCCGAAGAATTGTTTACTGATAGTGCTTTTGCCGAATTTATTGTAAAGGCACTGATTGTTTCTTCTATGGTCATCTTCATTTTTATTGCGGCGAGACTCATAATAAAGCTGACCGAAGAAATATTTGAAGTGCCCGGATTGTAATCGGTCGCCAATCCGACAATTATATCGCTGTCAATTAATTTTCTTGCAGGTGCAAACTGATAATCGAGAAAGAAAGATACTCCCGGGAGCAGCACTGCAGCAGTATCCGTATTTGAAATCAATTTAATTTCGGAATCATTGATGACTTCTAGATGATCAATGCTTATGCATTTATGCTTTAAGGCGGTGCTTATTCCTCCGATGCTGCTGAACTGGTTCGTATGCAGTTTTGTCTTTAAACCTAACTTTTCTGCTTCTGTAAAAATTATATCAATTTCCTGGGCTGAAAAAGCGGAGGCTTCGCAGAACCCGTCGCAGAATTTTGAAAGTTTATTTTCAGCTATAAACGGCAGCATCTCTTTGGTTAGAATATCAAGATATCCCTGATGATTCTCTTTATACTTAAGGGGAAATGTATGGGCGCCTAAAAAAGTCGGGATTATATCAATCGGGTAAATTTCATTTAAATGATTTATTACCCTTAGAAGTTTCAGCTCATTCTCAAAATCTAAACCGTAGCCGCTTTTAATTTCCAGCGTGGTCACTCCCTGGGAAATAAAATTATCGATCCGGGGTTTAATAATTTTCAGTAATTCTTCAAAGCTGTAATTCCGCACGGCAGAAACAGTAGTATTAATTCCTCCTCCCGATTTAGAGATTTCTTCATACGATAAGCCCTGCAGCCTCAGTCTGAATTCGCCTGCGCGTGATCCTGCAAATGCAGTATGAGTATGGCAGTCAATCAGCCCGGGCAAAATAATTTTATCTTTTACTTCCAGGACAAAATCAAATTTTTCTCGTTTCACAGATGAATCTGGAATTAGATCTTTGATAAGATCATTCTCAAAAATTATGGAATGGTTTTGCAGTACAGATATATCCTGCATTTCAATTCCGGATTTAAAATTTTTTCCATTGGTATCAACTGTTACTATTTGAGCAGGATTAAGGAGAAGTGAGATCATTTAAAGCAGATGCTTAATTATGGATAATGACGGAATCCTGGATCACTCTTGCTTCAGAATATCCCATCTGATTTAATTTAAAACTGAGCTCATTTGCACCGGACCGGTTTATGAAATCGCCTGCTTTTACAATATAGAAAGGAGGTTCAAAAACCAGGTACACATTCATTTGATTTGTTTTAAAATAAATTTCGGATCTGATGTTATCCGCTTCCTGGAGATTATCTGTCGATATCACCTGGACACGGAATCCGGTTACCGTATCGGTTTTTGCCGAATCGGAACTCAAAACAGAATCCTTTTCATTGTCATAATTATACCAGGCATTCAGCTCTTTCTGGCCGGTTGCTTTTTTTCTCTCTTTTACTTCTATTTTAGTGCTGTAAGGAGTAAAATCAAAATTTTCAGAATATTCCTTCTTTTCCTCTGTTTTTACCGGTTCTTTTGACTCTTTAGTCTCATTTGTTTTCTCTTTTTCGTACCTGTTGCCGGAGGAAGAACCGCATCCTGCAA
>CAYSGP010000187.1:0-3941 GCA_964430095.1 uncultured Ignavibacteriaceae bacterium | reverse complement strand
TCTTCCTTCATTACCTGTCCGGATATATTTGCCGTATCCGGGACCTGCTTTACCATTACAATTGAGTTGAACATAATTGATTTACGATTAATGATTTATGATTTACGAATTAATTATGCTATTCCGGTACTTTTGGAGTGGTTGAGTGATGATGCTGGATGCTGGATACTTGATTCTGGATACTGGATACCAGTAGCCGGATACAAGATCCCGTATTCCGGAAAAATCATCAGGCCTACATTCCAACATTCCATTTCTCCAACATCTCATTATTCCAACATCCCATTATTCCAACATTCCATTACTCCAACATTCCATTCAAAAACTCCATCACTCCAATACTCCATTACTCCAGGCGATCCTACTGCGTTCGCAAACTCTGTCAATTTATATTCCAAAAGATAATTAAACTTAATTTATTGCGTAATTGGAATAAAAAATAGACTTTTAATAATAATTTTTTCAATATGAAGAGTTTAGAATTTTTAATTTTCCAATTCGTGAGAAGCAGATGGAATTGTTGGTGGTTTGCTGCGGGAACAAGATTATAATAAATAATTAATTATTAATTATCATTCCATCAACCTTCTGAAATATACTATGCAACTCACTAAAACCTGGAGTCATAATGAAATACTAAGGCCATCAAAGTCATGTTAATATAAAATAAATACTATCATAAAATATTTTTTTGCTCTAAAAATGCCATTACTTCGGCGGGCATCATTATTGTTATAATAATGATAACTTAAAAAGATTTGATGAAGGATGAATTATGATAAAAATTAGATTGCTTTTTATAACAGTCCTATTATTCATAACTCAACTATATTCTCAAATCTCTCTAACCGGCAGCGGGCTATATACTCAGGATTTTAATACATTAACATCATCAGGAACTTCATCGGTTATACCAGCCGGTTGGTCCTTCTCAGAAAGCGGAGGTGGTGCTAACAGCATTTATACCGCAGATAATGGTTCGAATTCCAATGGAGATACGTATAGTTATGGTGCTGCAGGCAGCGGAGAAAGGGCGCTTGGCGGCCTTCGGCTTTCAGGTTTTAACATCATTTTCGGTGCTGGATTTATAAATAATACAGGGTCTACAATCACTCAAGTACCTGTCACCTATGCCGGTGAACAATGGCGTTTAGGAGCTTCAGGCCGAATAGACTATTTGGATTTTCAATATAGTATAGATGCCACCCGTTTAACTGATGGGAACTGGATCGATGTCAACAATCTTGATTTTAACGCCCCAATCAGTAGCGGTACTGCAGGAGCTTTGGATGGAAATGCAGCCTCAAACAGAGCTTCTGTTTCATATACATTGACCGGATTAAATATCCCGAATGGTTCAACATTCTGGATTCGATGGCTTGATGATAATGCCTCTGGTTTGGATGATGGTTTGGCAGTCGATGATTTTCAGTTGAATGAAGCCAGCCTCCCGGTCGAACTCTCCTCCTTTACTGCTTCAGTTCAAAGCAATATAGTCAATCTGAAATGGCAAACAAAGATTGAGGTAAATAATTATGGATTCGAGGTTCTCAGGTCTTCTAAAAATAACAATAACTGGGTAACGATTGGTTTTGTAAACGGCACCGGCAACAGCAATTCACCAAAAGATTACAACTTCACTGATAGAATATCTGTAAGCGGAAAGTTCATTTACCGTCTTAAACAAATTGATACAGACGGCAGATACGAGTACAGTAAAGAAGTCGGGATAGACCTGGGATTACCTGGAATATATTCTCTTGGTCAGAATTATCCTAATCCTTTCAATCCAACAACAACAATCACCTACGCTTTATTACAACCAGGTAACGTAACATTAAAAGTTTTTGATGTTCTTGGAAGGGAAGTTGCAGCTTTAGTAAATGAATTCAAGAGGGAAGGAAGATACACAATTCAGTTTGATGCTTCATCATTATCCAGCGGAATTTATTTCTACCGCCTCCAGGCAGTCAGTTTTGTGCAGACGAAGAAAATGGTTATAGCAAAGTAATTTTCAATACAGATATGCCAGATTTTAAAAATCCGGCATACTTTTTTTCTAAAGAAATTCCGCAATAAAAAAGCTATTTTTATCCCTCCGAAAACGAACAGCCCCTTTCTTTTGGAAAGGGGTCGGGGGATAGGCCTTTTTAAATATTCAATATATCATTATAAAGTATAAAAGCCATAAGGAGGAGAAGCAGTACGAATCCAACATTCTGAATTGCAACTTTCACCTTAACCGGAATTTCTCTTCTGATAACTCCTTCTATAATAATTATCAAAAGATGCCCGCCGTCCAGGACCGGGAAAGGCATAATATTAATAATTGCAAGAGTAAGACTTAAAAGAGCAAGGAAATAAAGGAAGTTGAGTATACCCGTATCGGCTGATTTTGCCGCGTATTGTGCAATTTTAATTGGTCCGCCGAATGCTTTTCCGAATTCAATCTCACCCGAAATAACTCTTCCAAGCATGGTAAATGTTAAGTCGGTTATCTTAACAATATCCTTCCAGCCGTAATAGAACGACTCGAAAAAACCGTAAGTTTCATATTTAATTTTTCCTGTAAACTTCTGGGCAATTAAAACTCCGATCACTCCATTCATATCGGGAACGGCGCTCAGGGAAACAGTATCACGATTTCTAATTACCTCAACGCTAATCTGTTTATTCTTATTTCGGGATATAATGCTTGTAGCTTCACCCCTGGTTTGAATATCTTCATTATTAATTTTAAGTAAAATATCACCTTTTTTTATTCCGGCTTTGCTAGCAGGCGTTCCTTTAAATACGCTGTCTATATAAGTCTGCTCCCAACCTTCCGCTAAAAGCAGCGGTGCTTCATTTTGATCCGGAACTTTAGAACGCGGTACTTTTATTTCAACTATCTTATTATCTCTTTCTGCTTTAATCTCAGCATCTTTACCCATGCTGTTTATCAAGAACTCTGATTCAAATTCATTCCAGTTATCAACTTTTTTATTATTTACAGAAAGAATTTTATCCCCGGTTTTGAATCCCAAAGAGTCGGCAATGCTGTTCGGTTCAACATAACCGATTGCAGTTGTTTCAATAACCTGTTTTCCCTGGAAGAAATTTGCACCCCAGAAAATAATCCACGCAAGGAGCAGGTTCATCAGAACGCCGGCGGTTATTACAAATATTTTTTTGTGAACAGGCTTAGAGCGGAATTCCCAAGGCTCCGGTTCTTTATTTGCGAATTCGGTATCGAAGCTTTCATCGACCATTCCGGCTATTTTAACATAGCCGCCCAATGGCAGGAGAGAAAGTCTGTAATCCGTATTTCCTTCCCCGTTGAAATCTTTAGGCAGTTCGCCGAATGTAAATCCGGTTATTTTATTCCACCCGAAAAGTCTTTTTCCGAAGCCGATTGCAAAAACATCTGCCCGCATGCCGCTTAATTTGGCGGCAGCAAAATGACCGAATTCATGTACAAAAACCAGAATCCCAATTGTTATAGCAAAATAAATTACATAATCCATTAAAAATGAAGCTCCTTGAGACAAATTATCAAATATTGAATATCTATATAATTAGATTTCACCAAAGATAAAGATCGGCAGTGTTATCTCAAATATATAAAATCAAGCAGAAAAATAGGTGAATTATAAATCAGGTAAAAGGAGATTATTCGGCAGGAAGACTTAAAACATACTCACGCGTTAAACTATCATACTCAAAAATCGAGTCTAAATCTGTAGAAATATATTTTGCCGACAAATATACTTTATTCAAAGCTTTTTTTATGATATACGGAATCCTTGAAAAAGTAATATTTCCTTTCAGAAAACGGTCGACTGCAATTTCGTTCGCCGCATTTAAGATTATGGGGCTGCATCCTCCGGCATTCAGAACATCATAAGCAAGCTTCAAACACTCAAATTTTTCTAAATCAGGTTCAATGAAACTTAAGATTT
>CAYSGP010000186.1:0-14730 GCA_964430095.1 uncultured Ignavibacteriaceae bacterium | reverse complement strand
GAGAGCCCGGAATAGAAAAATTTCCCTTGATGAACTCCAGGGCGGATGTTTTACTATTACAAATCTTGGCGGAATCGGCGGAACTTCATTCACACCTATAGTTAATGCACCGGAAGTATCGATCCTTGGTATCTCAAGAGGCAGCTATGAACCTTTTTTTATTTCCGGAGAAGGCGAAGAGGGAAAAGGAAGGTTCGAACCCCGGCTGATGCTTCCGCTTTCTCTTTCCTATGACCACCGGATTATTGACGGAGCAAATGCTGCCAGATTTCTCAGGTGGATCTGCGAAGCGCTCGAGCAGCCGATGAAGCTGCTGGTGGAAGGGTAACAAAGATTAAGAGAAAGAGAAGGAGAAAGAAGGGAATCTAAAATGATTTATTTTGTTCATGAAAAATTAAATGTTTATCAGGCTTCTCTAGATTTCGTTGAATGGACTATACCAATAAAATCAAGAATCCATTTTAGCATGGATATAAAAGGACAATTAGAAAGAGCTTCCAATTCAATTGTTTTAAATTTAGCTGAAGGTAATGGTAGATTTTCACCCAGAGACAGATGCAGGTATTTTGATATTTCTTGGGATCAGCATTTGAATGTGCCGGATGCTTGGATATTTTATTCCGCGAGAAAAAGATAAATGAAGAAGATTTAATCAGAGGAAAACTCTATTACAGATGATCGTATCAATGATTGTCGGCTTAATTAAAAGTAACTCGGATCGAATTTATGAAGAAAAGGAAAATTATAATTTCATTGAATGAATTTTTCTTTTCCATTCTTTCTCTTAATCTTTCTCTTTCTCTTACTCTTAACATTGGAGTTAAGTGAGAAAGTGGAAGATTAAGAATAAGAAATAAGGAGACATTTTGGGCATCAAACTCACTGTTATTGGCGGCGGACCGGGCGGTTACGCTGCAGCATTCCTTGCAGCCGATTTAGGAATGGAAGTTACCCTCATTGACCGGGAAAAAAATCCCGGCGGCGTCTGCCTTTACAGAGGCTGCATACCTTCCAAAGCCCTGCTTCATATTGCAAAACTTATAAATGAATCAAAAGAAGCCGCCGAATGGGGAGTCGAGTTTCCTTCTCCTAAAATTAATCTCGATAAACTGAGAGAATGGAAGAATAAAGTCGTTGATAAGCAGGTAAGCGGATTAGGACAGCTTGCTAAAGCCAGAAAGGTTAATTACATCCAGGGCGACGCCTCTTTTATTGATTCATCAACTCTTAGAATTGAAACAAACGGAAATAAGAAAGAACATAAATTCGAAAAAGCAATTATTGCAACCGGTTCTATTATCGCCACAATTCCTTCATTAAACTTAAGCAGTAAAAGAGTACTTAATTCAACTTCCGCACTCGACCTTCCGGCCATACCTAAATCTTTACTTGTAATCGGCGGAGGTTATATCGGATTGGAGCTGGGTTCTGTTTACCAGGCCTTGGGGACTAAAGTTTCGGTGGTTGAAATGATGCCGGGACTTCTTCCGGGTGCCGATAGGGATCTCGTAAGCTATCTTGCAAAAAGATTGGAGAAGAATTTTGACAAGATAATGCTTGAATCCAAAGTTGTTGAAATGAAAGAAAGCAGAATAGGGATTAAAGTTAAAATACAGAATAAAGAAGGGAGTACTGAAGAGCAGGAATATGATTACGTGTTAATGTCGGTGGGAAGAAAACCGGACACGAGCGGTCTTGGTTTAGAAAATACCAGAGTGAAAACTGATGCAAAAGGATGGATTGAAGTAAATGAACAACTGCGGACGGCTGATCCGAATATTTATGCTATTGGAGATATTGTAGGGGAACCGATGCTTGCACATAAAGCATCCCACGAAGGGAGAATTGCAGTTGAGGCAATTGCAGGACATAAAGTGGCATTTGAGCCGAAAGCAATCCCGGCGGTAGTTTTTACGGATCCGGAAATTGCCTGGGCAGGCTTAACGGAAATCCAGGCGAAAGAAAAGAATATAAAATATGAGGCAGTTAGATTTCCCTGGGCTGCTTCCGGGCGGGCAACTACAATCGGAAGAAGCGACGGAGTAACAAAATTAATTGTCGATCCCGATTCTCAAAGAATTTTAGGAGCGGGAATATGCGGGCCCGGCGCTGGAGAATTAATTGCCGAAGGTGTACTGGCTATTGAAATGGGTTCAAACCTTACCGATTTAAAACTTTCAATTCATCCCCATCCGACTTTATCTGAAACAATTATGGAATCTGCTGAAGTTTTTTTCGGACAGAGTACGCATATTTACAGGCCGCGGAAAAAATAGATTTTTTTAATACTGTATTATAGAAAGTTCACATAGAATCAAGAATCTGGTTAAACCATCTATTCAAAGCTTCTTCTTTTAATCTGAGGATACTTTCCTGGTCAACTCCTTTTGGGGGAGGATAAAGACTGTACAATTTATTAAATACCGCTCCTCTATTATCCCCTGTAATTCTTTTAAGCAGATGCCAGAGAGAAATTCCTTCAGCTAAACCGGACTGATTCAGGACTTTATTTAATGCATCCTGATCGTTATAATAGCTCAATAGTTCAAAAGCTTTTTTAGTTTCTTCCGAAGAATTTAAACTCATTGGGATTTCAGGTCCCTTCTCACTAATCCTGCAGATAAGCCCTGGGGTAACGACTGATTCTAATTTATTACCGGTTACAATTGCTCTGCCATTAGAAACAGTTAAATCGGCTGTATTATCATTATTAATTTTAAGTTTATAAGCAGCACCGGTTCCTGCACATTTTATTTCCGAATTAAACACCTGGGCAGTAAATGATTCCTCTGCATTCTTGTTTTCAGCTGTTAGATCACCTTTTGAAAGCAGTAAATTATAACTGCTTTTTTTCTGAATTTTGCTCCATGGATTTAAACTAACCTGCCCCATCTCAGGGATCATAATGACGGCAGAATTACTGAAAGTTTCAAGAATATCATCGTTATTCAGCTCGCCGCCTGTCAATAATCTACCATTTACTTTAAATTGTCCTTGTACGCCGTTGAGCTGCCACGGCACATTGCTTCCTAAGTTAGCAATTAAGATTACGGCAATGACAACTAAAATAATTGAGCCGGCTATAGTTATAACAAGCCTATTCTTTTTAAAAACCTCTTCAAAACTGTTCAGCCTTATTCCTTTGCTTTCTTTCTCCCTTTTCTTTTCATCCTTTTCCTTTTGTTCCTTTTTCTTTGCTAATTCCTTCCTTGCATCTTGCTTTATCCTTTCTTCTTCCTCATCAAAAACCTCCTCTTCAACGGGGTTTTCATCCTCCTCTTTTTTAATCTGCACTACTTTTAAATCATGAATCTGGTGAAATACATCTTTCCACAAATCATGAGGAGGAGATATTTTTTCCGGGAGCATTTTTATTTTTCTCAGCAGATCCTGAATTTGTCCGGCCATATCGCTGCATTCTCTGCATTCATCCAAGTGTTGTTTAACTTCAGCAGCAATATCCGAAGGAAGGCGGCCGTCTGCATATTCATCTAGTAATTTTCTAGCTTGATCGTGGTTCATTTCAAATTGATAAAATTAATTTGCGGCGGGCATTGATCAAAAACGTTTTCGTATTTTCCAGTCCGACACCCAAAAGATCTGCAGTCTCTTCCATCGAATATCTTTTAATATCGTGCAGAATAACCGCTACCCTTTCTTCCACGGGGAGGCTGGCAATTAATACATCCAGCTTATAATCAAAAAGCCAACTTATTGAATCCTTATCAGTTTTACCGTGAATTCTGTTGGCATGCCATTCTGAAAGAAAATAAAAAACCGTAAACCCGGTTAGCCATGAAGCGAAAGTAACATCTTCCCTTATTAGGGATAAATTCTTCCACGCTTCCACAAATATTTTTTTAGTAAATGCCTCGGCAAGCTTCTGGTCGGCAGTTAAGCGGAGAGAAAGAGCATAAACAAAGTCTACATTTATTTGAAAAAGCTGCTCAAAGGCGGTATTGTTCCCCCGCCGCGCATTTTCTATTAATGATCTGATGAATTTATTGTCTTGTGCCAGAGTATTTGCCTAATAATAATTATACAAAATTATCCATTTTTATTTATAATTTAAAAGATTTTGGGAATAAATAATTTAAAAGGAAGCTGTCAGTCTGCAGAATATTCCTAGCAAAATGAGGATTTGCTGAAATTATTTTTTTGTCCGGGCTTACTTTATTCTTTAAGAACTGTCAAATTCAATTCAATATTTTTTTTAATGCATCCGGTCTGTTAACCGGTAAACTGCAAATGTAATTTTTACAGACAAATACAGTTGCAGTATTATCGATTTGCATATAGTCATCGAGGAAAGGAATTACTTCCGAGATATCTTCTTCCCCGTTTCTTTCATTAAGCATAATAACCTTGTTAGGAATGAAATGACCTGCAATTTCCTTTAGCATTAATTTAGTATCCGCAGATTCCTTCTTTCCCGCTATAATAATCTCCAATGATTTTGCGAAAGTAAAATCAAGAGAAGATAAAAATCGAGTGAAGGCTGAAGGGGAAGTTTTGATTATTTTTGAAAAAGATTTTATAAGCAATGAAGCTTTTTCTTCAAATTCCGGATTCGCGGTTATCCTTCCGAGCTTAAGCAGGTTCAACAATGCAACTGAATTACCGGACGGAACCGCTCCGTCGTAAACTTCTTTATTCCTGACAATTTGTTCACGTGCATAATCGGGAGTAAAGAAAAAACCCCCGTTTTCATTGTCCCAGAAATGATTCAGTAATTGCTTTGTCAATTTAAGGGCGGTTTTTAGATAATCTGTATTAAAAGATGCTTCATATAAATCTATTAATCCTGCAGTTAAAAAAGCATAATCATCAACATTTCCATTTAATGCCGGTTGTCCATCCCTGTACCGGTGCAGGAGAATTCCCTTAGAATCAAATAAATTCTTTAATATAAATGCAGCGGCTTTTTCAGCAATAGTTAAATAATCCGGATCATCAAATGCAGAGGAAGCTTTTGCGAATGCAGAAATCATCAGGGCATTCCAGTCTGTTAATATTTTATCATCTTTAAAAGGATGAATCCTCTGTTTTCTGAATTGAAGAAGTTTTTTCTTTGCTGAATTAAATTTTTTAATAAGATGCTCTTCAGTTAAACCGAGCTCCCCGGCTAATTTGTTAAGATCATTCTGCAAATGAAGAATATTAGTCCCGTTATATCCTCCATGCACGGGGTCGAACCAGTTGCCCTGTTCTTTTATATTGAATACTTTAGAGATTAATTCGGCATCATCGCTGAAAATTTTTTTTATTTCATCAAATTTCCATAAATAAAACCTTCCTTCCTCCCCTTCGCTGTCCGCATCTTCGGCTGAATAAAAAGCTCCTTCAGGTGAAGTCATGTCTCTAAATACATACTCTAAAATTTCTTTCGCGGTTTCCTTGAAAAAATTTTTCCCGGTGAGCTGGAATGTTTCAATATAAGCTTCGGCAAGAAGAGCCTGATCATAAAGCATTTTTTCAAAATGAGGAACCAGCCACTTTTCATCGGTTGAGTAGCGGTGAAAACCAAAACCGATTTGATCATAAATCCCGCCCTTCTTCATTTCATTCATAGTTTTTTCTGCCATTTCCAGCGCTTTAGGTTCATTTCTTCTTTTAAAATATCTTAAAAGGAAAAGAAAATTATGAGGTGTGGGAAACTTCGGCGCATCTGCAAATCCGCCGTAAACGGAATCAAATCTTTTTTCCAAATCTTTGTATGCTTCATCATGAATAGCTTCCCCTAGTTCAGAACCGGATTCAATTCTTGCAGACTTCCGGAGTGCGGAATATATTTGCTCCACAGAATTATTTATTTCCGTACGCCTTGTTTTCCATAATTCCTTTATTCCCGGAACTAGTTCTTTCATTCCCATTCTGCCGAACCGGTTATCCTTAGGAAAATAGGTTCCGGCAAAAAATGGTTTTCTTTCGGGAGTCATTATTATAGTTAAAGGCCATCCGCCGGCGCCTGTCAGCATTTGGCAGACAGTCATGTAAATGCTGTCAATATCAGGCCTCTCTTCCCTATCGACTTTAATAGAGACGAACGCATCATTCATCAGCCCGGCAATCTCATTATCTTTAAAAGATTCTTTCTCCATTACATGACACCAATGACATGTTGAATATCCGACGGACAAAAAAACCGGCTTATCTTCTTCAGCAGCTTTCGAAAAAGCTTCCTCACCCCAGGGAAACCAATCGACTGGGTTTTTTGCATGCTGAAGCAGGTAAGGACTTTTTTCATTTGCCAGGCGGTTCTGTTTTTCCATAATGAATTTTTCTAAACTTAATCTGATTAAAAGTTATTAAATAAATTCTCAAGGTCAATTTAGATATAATTATTAGTGATTCTCTTGATATAAAACCGCCGCCTTCCGAATGAAAGTATTCAGCAGGATTCTATGTTGTTCCGAAAAAACTTTTTCAATATGTTTTGACACCAAATTATTAAAAACAAAAAAATGACAAAACCTCAAATCTGGGTAGCATCCTTTCTATTCCTGTTCATTGTTTTATTTCTTTTAAATAGAATGACAAAAGAAGATGAGGAGACAAACGTAAATAGGGTGGAAAATCCTGTTCCTCAAACCGATATGAGCTCGGAAGAAATTTCAGGTGCTGAATTAGTAAAAAGGCTGGGATGTACTTCCTGCCACGGAACGGAATTAAAAGGGAGCAGAATCGGTCCGGATTTGACTTTGGTAAAAAATTTCTGGAGCAGAGACCAATTGATTAATTATTTGCGGAACCCGGGTTCATATATGGATACTGAAAGGATGAAGCAATATAAGAAAGATTTCCCGGGAATTATAATGCCTCCCTTCAGCCAGGTTGATGTTAAAGATTTGGGGAAAATTGCCGACTATCTGCGTGGGTTGAAATAAATTTCCTTCAGCAATATCAGGTAATCCATAAATAAATTACCGATTTACCTGTTCCGTTTCGGGAGCGGAACCTGAATTAAGCTCCTTTACAGCAGAGTTTGGATGAGATGAAAAAATTTCTGTTTTTACCTTTGTCTGCTGACTGCTTCCCACGTTGCCTGAAATATTTTCCCTTTCTCCGATCTGCTGGCGCCACATCGCATAATAAAGACCTTTAAGTTCAACTAATTCATGATGAGGACCTTCTTCGATAATTCTTCCCTTTTCAAGAACATAAATTCTGTCTGCATGCATAATTGTTGAAAGCCGGTGGGCAATTAAAATTGTAATGAGCTGATTGCCGGCGGATATATCCTTGATCGTTTCGGTAATTTCTTCTTCAGTTAATGAATCAAGTGCAGAAGTAGCTTCATCGAACACGAGCAGGCGAGGTTTTCTCAGCAGTGCACGCGCAATGGATAAACGCTGTTTTTCTCCTCCGGAAACTTTTACACCTCCCTCACCGATTAAAGTATCCAAACCCTTATCCGCCCGCGCCATTAGACTCTGCGCCGCAGCTTTCTCAAGAACTTCAAGACATTCATTATCTGCTGCACCGGGGTTTACAAATAAAAGATTTTCCCTGATCGTACCTGAGAACAGCTGAGTATCCTGAGTTACAAATCCAATTTGGAGCTTTAATTCATCAAAATTAATATTCTCCCCCGGAACCATGTTGTAGTAAATTTTGCCCGAATACGGTTTATAAAGCCCAACAAGAAGTTTTACCAGTGTGGTCTTGCCCGAACCTGAAGGTCCGACAAATGCAATTGTTTCTCCCTTATTTACATTGAAAGAAATATCATGAAGAGCTTTTGTTTTAGAGGACTGATGCTGGAAGCTGACTCCTTCGAATCTTAAAGAATTTATATCCCCGAGTAAAGCAGGTTTAAGAGGTTTTGATTCTTTGGGCAGATCTAAAATCGCCTGGAAATTCTCGAGAGATACCTCTGCTTCACGGTAAATATTGATTATATCTCCGAGACTCTGGAGAGGTCCGAAAATAAAAAATGAATAGAAGGTTAAGGTAATAAACTGCCCGATCTGTATTTCTCCCAAAAAAATCAGGTAAAGCATTAAAAATATAATGCTGGTCCGGAGAAAATTGACAGAAGTTCCCTGAATGAAACTCAGCTTTCTGATATACCTGACTTTCTTCAGCTCCAGCTCAAGAATTCTATCGGTAGTGGAGTTTAATCTGTTGATTTCCTGATTATCCAGCCCCAGACTTTTAACAAGCTCTATGTTTCTCAATGATTCCGTAGTGGCTCCTGCCAGTGAAGTTGTTTGAGAAACAATAGTCTTTTGGATGGCTTTAATTTTCCTGCTTAATACAGAACTGATAAAACCCAGCAGAGGAATAGATGCAAAAAAAACAGGGGCAATCAGCCAGTGAACATTAAAAGAATAGATAAAAACAAAAACAACTCCGACCAGTGTAGTAAATAAAATATTTACCATTGCATTTATAAGCCGTTCGGTATCCGTTCTTACCTTCTGAAGCTTTCCAAGTGTTTCGCCGCTTCTTTGATCTTCAAAAAGCTGGTAAGGCAGGTGAAGAGAATGCATTATGCCGTCGGAATAGATTTTTGCGCCAAGCCGCTGAGTAATTACGTTGACATAATAATCCTGGAAATTTTTTGCCACACGTGATACAAAAGCGACACCGATAATTGCTCCAAGAAGCACTCCCACTCCGCGGATGAACTCTCCGGAGCTGTATTGATTAAATTTTGTACCATATTTGTCTATTAACTTTCCGAAGATATACGGATCCAGCAGCGAGAAAATCTGGTTTACGGCTGCCAGGATTAATGCCAGAAGCACCAGTTTCCAATAATTTTTAAGATATGACAGAAGCAGTTTCATAATCAGATGGGAAAATAATTATATGAATGGAAAGAAAAAGGTCTAACTTTTTTGATGTGACATAAAAAAGGGATTTGAGACTTTTTCTCAAATCCCTGCAAAATGAAGCTAAGCTATAGTGATTTCTTTAGCTAAATAAACATCTTGAATTGTATTAAGAAGCTTTACTCCGTCTGCCATAGGCCTTTGGAATGCTTTTCTTCCGGAAATTAATCCCATACCGCCTGCACGTTTATTAATGACCGCAGTTGTTGCTGCTTCCGCAAAATCATTTTCTCCTGAAGCCCCGCCGCTGTTAATCAATCCCGCTCTTCCCATATAATTATTTATAACCTGGTAGCGGCAGAGATCAATCGGGTGATCGGAAGACAGATCACTGTAAACTTTCTTGTGAGTTTTTCCGAACTTAATTGCATTATATCCCCCGTTATTTTCGGGGAGTTTCTGCTTAATAATATCGGCTTCAATTGTTACACCGAGATGGTTTGCCTGCCCGCTGAGATCGGCCGAAACATGATAATCTTTATCTTTCTTAAATTCAGGATTTCTTAAATAACACCATAAAACGGTAGCCATTCCCATTTCATGTGCATGCTGGAATGCCATGCTGACTTCCTGAATTTGACGGGTGCTTTCATCTGAGCCAAAATAAATTGTTGCACCGACTGCAGCAGCACCTAGATCCCACGCCTGTTCAACACTGCCGAACATTATCTGATCAAATTTATTGGGATAGGTTAAGAGTTCATTATGATTCAGCTTAACAATAAAAGGGATCTTATAAGCATACTTTCTCGAAGTCATACCCAAAACACCAAGCGTGGAAGCAACCGCATTGCATCCTCCTTCAATTGCCAGCTTCACAATATTTTCGGGATCGAAATATTGCGGATTAGGGGCAAACGATGCACCTGCTGAATGTTCTATTCCCTGATCAACCGGGAGAATTGAAAGATAGCCTGTCCCTGACAACCTGCCCGTAGAAATAATCCATTGAAGATTTTTCAAAACATTTATATTTCTATCTGTATGTGAAAAGATTCGATCAACGAAATCCGGACCCGGTAAATGCAGCTGCTCTTTTGGAAATTTTGCTTTATAGCTCAATAATGAGTCAGCTTCTTTACCTAAAAGTTCTTGAATTTTTTTTAACATTATTACTCCGAAATTATTTTTTCTTGTTACAAAAATTTACAAGCACAAAAATAATGCTATTACCTTTCCAATTCAATGAAAAAAATAATATTGTTCAACTATTTTCTGCGGTTAATCTTCTGCTGCTTTAATCCCACGATTCCTTTCCAGGTATTCAAAAATATTTTTTGAATGATTAAGTGAATTTTCTATGAACCATTTTCCTGTATCCATGCCGCCGCACACTACACCGGCTAGAAAAATTCCTTTGCGGCTGGTCTCCAAGGTGTCGGGATTAAAAACCGGTTCCATATTTTCTTTTTCGGGAATTTCTATTCCTATTCTTTTCAGAAAATTAAAATCAGGATGAAAGCCGGTCATTGCCAGCACAAAATCATTCTCAAGAGTAACTGTACCGGCAGGGGTGCGAATAATAACTTCCTTCTCTTTAATTACATTTACGCATGAATTGAAATAAGCTTTAATTGATCCCTCTTTGATCCGGTTTTCTATATCAGGTTTTACCCAGTACTTAATCGAATCTTTTAGCTTTTCTTCTCTTATTACCATAGTAACTTCTGCGCCGCGCCTGAATGTTTCCAGAGCAGCGTCCACGGCTGAATTCCCCCCTCCAACAACAATTATCTTAAGGTATGCATATGGATGAGCCTCTTTAAAGAAATGCTGCACCTTAGGCAGTTCTTCACCGGGCACATTTAAAAGATTCGGATTATCATAGTAACCTGTAGCTGCAATTATATTCCTGCTTAAATATTTCCCCTTGCTGGTATTTACAATGTAGCCCGATCCCTCTTCTTTTATTTCAAGAACATTTTCATAGGAATTGACTTTCAGATTCCAGCATGACTTAACTCTCCTGTAATATTCAAGTGCTTCTCTCCTTGTAGGTTTATCACCATGAGATACAAAAGGTATTCCTCCAATTTCAAGCCTGTCGGAAGTAGAGAAAAATGTCATATTGATCGGGTAATTATAAATAGAATTAACCAGGCATCCTTTTTCAATTATTAAATACCTGAGCTTCCTTTTTTCTGCTTCAATTCCGCAGCTTAAACCAATGGGACCGGCGCCGATAATTATTACGTCGTACATAAAATGCTGTGCTTTCTAAAATTTCTTATAATACTTTTGCAATTTAAAGAAATGAAAATAGAAATGGAGAGAGGGAAAAGCCTGCTTAACTCTATTATGTGATTATAATTAAGATACTGGAGGTAATAAGCGGCATCTTAAATGCCGCTTATGTTAAGAGGTTTAATTCAAAGATTAATCTGTAATTTCAATTATTGCGGATGCAATTGTTTTATCATCGTCATCGAGAAGGTATACACGATAGAAACCAGACTCATCGAAGCTCATATCGCTGTTATCATTTTTTGTGAAATAAACAAACTTCATGTCCGGTTCAAGTGTGTAATCAAATTTTTTATAAAAATCATAGGAATGCGAGCGTTCATTCCATTTATCAAACTGAACATGGACATCTCTTAAGCGAAGAGAATAATCACATTTTACAACTACAGTTAAATAACCGGTCGAGAACCGGCTGGCAATACCGACTTCACCGTTATCACCGTATCTTTCACAGAAATACATGACCGGATCTTCCTGTGCAAAGGATTCCGATTTCATTCCAATAAACACGAAAAAAATTAATGCTGAAATAAACAGAAGACTTTTTTTCATATTACCTCCTTTGTTTAAACATTGGTTTAAAAGGCTATTAAGTTTAATAACAAAAACTGCAGATGAAATTCAGTAAGTTCTTATATCAGGGGAAGGGTTCTTTAAACTGAAAACGGAAATTTTTTATGTAATTATTACAATTTAATTCCTATCACCGGCATAATTTCTTTACTTTTACTTCACCTTTTTGTGTAACTATACAATTAAATTGATGCAGTACAGCAAATCTTTTGCCAATTGTTTTATATTGTATGGACAGGCTTGAATCAAGTAGTTTTAGGAAACTAAAGCCGGATAATCCTAACGGTATTATTTCATTTTTAAGCGAATAAGTCCGCTGAGTTATTAATAAATTTTAATTTATGATAGAAAAAAGAAATATTAAACATGTATGTTTTGATCTCGACGGTACCTTGATAGATTCATACAATACAATTTATAAAAGTACTATTAAGGCAATGGAATTTTTAGAGATTAATGAACCCCTGGAGGGGAAAGAATTTCAGAAAAGAATCGGCCATCATTTTCTCCGGATTTTTAATGAATTAAAAATTCCGGTACCTGATATTGAGCATTTTATTAATGTCTATAAAAACTATTATTTTGATTTTATAGATGAATCAAATATTTATCCGGGGGCAGTAGAGATACTGGAAGTTCTAAATTCAAAGAATATTTCAGTATCGCTCTTAACGACAAAAGTTCAGGACCAGGCTGAAAAAATCATAGATTATTTCAAGTTAAAAAAATATTTTTCCCTGGTGACAGGTAGAAGAGACGGTATGGGGATAAAACCTTTGCCTGAACCGCTTTTATTCATCTGCGCTAAATTGAATGTACCGGTTATTAATACTTTGATGGTCGGAGACTCCGAGCTTGATATAAGATGCGGAAAAAATGCCGGTGCTTTAACCTGTGCCGCTGCTTACGGGTACCGATCATTGGAAGCATTGTCCGCAGAAAAACCTGATTACATTATTTCCGGAATAAATGGACTGCTTGAATTCATTTAATTATTTTTTAAAACTATTTACCGTTCAAATGCTGATCTCAATTTTGAATTGATATAAATATTTCGCGAGCTCTTTTATTTTCCTATTAACAATTTTAGGATTCATTATGGACATAAAAAAAATAACATTCATTTTGATCTTATCAATTCAGTCGATCATTCTTCCCCAAAAAAACAATGTTCCTAAACTGATAGTAGGTATTGTCGTTGATCAAATGAGGTTTGATTATACTACTCGATTCTACAATAATTTTGGAAATGACGGCTTGAAAAGACTTCTCGATGAAGGGACAAATTTTACTTTTACACATTACAATTATGTACCTACCGTAACCGGGCCAGGACACGCATCTATTTATACCGGCACTTCCCCTTTTTATCATGGTATTATTAATAATACCTGGTTTGATAAAACTGAAAAGAGAGAAGTATACTGCACTGAAGATTCTACAGTACATGGAACGGGCACCGGGGGGAATGAAGGCAAGCAGTCACCTAAAAGATTATTATCTACAACAATTACTGATCAGCTGAAAATTGCAAGCAGCGGGAAAGCTAAAGTCATCAGCATCTCCATAAAAGACAGGGGTGCGATTTTGCCCGGCGGACAATCTGCAGATGCGGCTTACTGGTATGAACACTCTACAGGCAGATTTATTTCTTCCTCCTATTATATGGAGCATCTTCCAAAGTGGATGGAGGAATTCAATAACAAAAAACTGCCGGATAATTATCTCTCCCAAAGCTGGGAACTCTCGCTTCCTATTTCCGAATATAAGGCCAGCACGAATGATGAAACTGCTTATGAAGAGGATGCTTTTTCAGAAGGCAAGGTTTCCTTTCCGCATAATTTTAATAATCTTGATAGTATAAGCAAATATGGGAAATTAATAACTACTCCGTTCGGTAATCAGCTTTTAGCAGAGCTTGCCAAAACGGTTATTAAAAACGAAAATATGGGCAATAACTATTTTACGGATTTTCTTGCCGTAAGCTTTTCATCAACAGATTATATCGGTCATGCATATGGCCCCAACTCAGTAGAAGTTCAGGATATGTACATAAAATTTGATAAGCAGATTGCAGAGCTTCTTAAATACCTGGATACTGAAGTCGGAGAAGGGAATTATCTTTTATTCCTGACAGCCGATCATGGTGTTGCGGAAAACATAGATTTTCTAAAAGGATTAAAAATACGTTCAGGGTCATTAAATCCGCAGAAATTTATCGATTCATTGAAAAGTTTTTTAAAAGGAAATTATGGCGATGAGAATATTTTGAAAGGTATTTATGGAAGACAAATATTTTTTAATAAAGCTGTAATTGCAAAAAGAAACTTAAAACTTGCGGAAATCGAGCGGGCCATGAAAGATTATTTATATACTTTGCCTGAAGTATCGCAAGTTTTCACCCGCAACGAATTGGAAAAAGAAACTGCATCGAGGACTTCACCGAATTTAATCCTGAATGGATTTAATTTTTACAGGAGCGGGGATATTGCATTTGAACTTCAGCCTGACTACCTGACTTCATATTCCGGGAAGGGAACGACACACAGCACTAAATATTCATATGATACTCATATTCCGTTAATCTTTTTCGGCTGGCATATTCCGAAAAAAACAGTCAATGATCCCGTTTATACGGTTGATATTGCACCGACAATTGCAAATCTTTTAGGGATCACTGAACCGAATGCGTGCATCGGAATACCGATTATAAGATAAGAAGGTATAAGGGTATAAAGGAATATTTGCCCGGATTCAATGGTAGGAGTTATGCCGGATATTCTACAAAATATTATTCAATATTTCATCGCAGAGTGCGTAGCCGCTTTTAGTTAGGCGAATGGTGTGATCATTAATTTCAAGTAAATGCCGATCAGCTAATTCTTTAAAATTATTTCTCCTCAGTTTCAGCCAATTTTCACTGAATTTATTTTTAAAATCATTTACATCCAGTCCTTTGCTGCGGAGTGCAAGCATCACATATTCTTCAAGCTTTTGTTTCCGATCTATATTTTCATAACCGGAAACGGCATGATTATTTTTTTCTATTTCAGATATATATCTTTTTAAACTG